>DATCYE010000374.1:0-2192 GCA_036570485.1 Pusillimonas sp.
CTGATCGAGTTCGCCGTGCATGCGATCCATTTGCTGGAGCACGGCGCGGGCGTGATGCAACAAGGCCCGGCCCGCCGATGTCGGTTGCACGCCGCGTCGGTCGCGGATCAGCAAGGCGACTCCCAGGGATTCTTCCATGCCCTTGACGCGCTCGCTGGCCGAGGCCAGGGTTATATGCGAACGCTGGGCGCCTTTGGTGATGGTGCCGGTGTCATGGATATTCATGAACAGGCGCAGGTCGGTCAGGTCGAAGCGCATGAAAAAATGATAGCACGTGATAGCTGCCAGGCTTAGGTTCAGCCTGAGTCAGACTTAGACAAAGCCGCATTTTCTCTGGCTCGATTTGACGTCAGAATAGCGCCTGGACTGAATGCCGAATACGGCTCTGGAGTTTGCGACAATGTTGATTGAAATGTTTTCCGGCTACACGCCTGTTTTGTTTGGATTGCTGGTGTCGGTGTTTGTGGTGGCCGGACTGGTCAAAGGCGTGGTGGGGCTGGGTTTGCCGACGATCTCGATGGCATTGCTGTCGATTTTCATGCTGCCGGCGCAAGCGGCAGCCTTGCTGGTGATTCCATCGCTGGTCACCAATGTTTGGCAAACCCGTCCTTTTGGCACTCTGGCGCCTATGCTGCGACGAGTCGGCGGCATGCAGTTGGGTGTTGCCTGCGGTACGCTGGCAGGCGCCCTGATATTGGGTGCTCCGGCCGGTGCCTGGGCCGGCATATCGCTGGGCGTGCTGCTGGTCATTTATTCGGCCTGGACTTTGTTCGGCCGCCCGTTTTCGGTGCCCGCACATGCGGAACGGTGGCTGGGTCCCTTGGTGGGGGCTCTGACTGGTTTCGTCACGGCGGCAACGGGTGTCTTTGTCGTACCCGCCGTACCCTATCTTCAGTCGCTGGGCCTGGCGCGCGATGAGCTGATCCAGGCCATGGGGATATCCTTCACCGTTTCGACGGTGGCCCTGGCTGCCGGCTTGTGGCTGAACGACAGCTATTCGCTGGGTGCTGTCGGCGCGTCATTGATTATGCTGATTCCCGCATTGATAGGCATGAGTGCGGGACAACGACTGCGCCAGTTGTTGTCGCCCGTGATCTTTCGCCGCTGCTTTCTTATGAGCCTGGCTATCGTTGGTGTTTATCTGGCGGCCAAGGGCTTGTTTTTCTGATTGCCCTTGGTTGCGTGGGTGTTGATTCGGCTGTCTGCTATGTAAGGACGGCCTGTGATAGGTCGCATGAGCAGCGGCGCAAAGTGTCTAGCTGCCGTAGTCAAAAGATTGGCTAAGCATGGCGTATCCGGCCGGGGTAATGTTAAGGGCGCGTGTGTTGTCGATGCGCCGTATCCAGCCTTTCTCGAAGCAGCATTGGCATAGCGCTCTGCCGACAGCCCCCGCAATATGAGGGCGCCGTTCGCTCCAGTCCAGGCATGGACGACAAAACATCCTGCCGCTTTCCTGGTCGCCGGCATTCGTTGCGGCGCGGTCCAGATTTACGCCCAAGTCATTTAAAAAACGGGCGCCATTACGAGTCAGAGCGCCGCCGTCGGCGGTGAATTCAATTTGGCCGCGCTGGGCCATCCGATCCGTTATGGCCACGGCGATCTCGCCGGCCAAGTGATCGTAGCAAGTGCGGGCGTGCCGCAGGGCCTGGTCGCGCGGGCCAGTTACCACCGGTTTTTTTCGGCTGGCACGGCCAGGGCCTTCAAGATCTCCGGCGACCGACATGATGCCTTCTATCATCCGGGCGATGGCCGGAGACGCCAGTCGGTGGTAACGGTGCCGGCCCTGTCGTTCCATGGTCAGCAGGCCGGCGTCGGTCAGCAGCGCCAGGTGTCCGCTTGCGGTTTGCGGTGTGATTCCGGCAACCCGCGCAAGTTCGGTCGCTGTCAGGGCGCGCCCATCCATAAGCGCGGCCATCATGTTGGCGCGTGTCAGGTCGCCAAGCAAGGCGGCCGTTTCAGCGAAGGCGGAAGTGCTAAGCATGGGTTTTTCCGTGTGAGGGATTTCAGTCATCGTAGCACCGGGAAATCGGAAATGCTTCGGTCCAGCCCGTAGCAATGGGACGCTTGGGGCTTGCAGAATTGGAGGCCTATACAAGCAACCTTTTTATATCCGGACCTGTCTGCGATGCGACCCGATGACTATGCATTTTTTTCCTGTGTTGCGCCAAAGCGCGAAACCTTGTGGGCCAGAT
>DATCYE010000375.1:0-4714 GCA_036570485.1 Pusillimonas sp.
CGAAGCTCTGGAATATTTCCCCTTCCAAGGTGCATATCCTGAACATGCAGCCGCCACAAATTGTGGCCGCATGGCAGCGCGGCGACATTGATGCCGCGTATGTATGGCCACCCGCACTGACCGAAATCAAAAAAACCGGCACCGTCATCACCGACTCGGCAAAAATCGGCGCCAAAAGCGTTCCGACGTTCGATGGCATTGTGGCCAACAAGTCCTGGGCGGCCAAAAACCCCAAGTTCATGGCCATGTTCACCAAGGTGCTTGCCAAGTCGTATAGCGATTTCAACGCAAACAGCGCCAAGATGACCGCCGATTCACCCGATATCAAAGGCATCGTCAAAATGCTCGGCGGCAAACCGGACGATATCCTGACGGCGCTCAAGCTGCTGATCTTCCCGGACGCGAAGGAACAGGCATCCAAAACCTGGCTCGGCGGCGGTAAAGAGGCCGGCGCGGCGCGGGCATTCACAGCCAGCGCCAAATTCCTGAAAGACCAGCGTCAAATCGACGAACCGCTCGACGACTATGCGCCTTACGTCAACGGCTCATACGCTGAAGCGGCAGCAAAGTAGCGCAGGCGGGGCCGCTCGCAACGGGCCCCATGCATTAACCGGCTCGATGCCTAAGTGACAGGAGGCATCGAGCCGCACCGAACTCCGAACAAGGATTCCAGCATGACAACATCCATGGACAAGTTGCAGGTAAATGGCGTCAGCGTCACCTATCCGGGCCTGCAAAAAAGCGGCGGATCCGTCGTTGCCCTGCAAGACGTCAACCTGGAAATGAACTCGGGCGACTTCGTTGTCGCGCTGGGCGCCTCTGGCTGCGGCAAGACAACGCTATTGAACCTGCTTGCGGGGTTTCTATCGCCCACTCAAGGCACACTCTTGCTGGGCGGCAAGCCAATTGTGGGCCCGGGTGCGGATCGCGGCGTCGTATTCCAGAAACACGCCCTGCTGCCCTGGCTCAATGTAATGGAAAACACGGCATTCGGCCTGAAACTCCAAGGGGTGCCCAAAAGCAAGAGACGCGCCCTCGCCGCAAAGAATCTCGAGGTCGTGGGATTGAAGGATTTCCACAACCACATGATCCACCAGCTATCGGGCGGCATGCAGCAACGTGTCGGGATCGCCCGGGCGCTTACCTGTGATCCGGCAATGCTGCTTATGGACGAACCCATGGCGGCCCTCGATGCCCTCACCCGCGAAACCATTCAGGAATTGCTGCTCGATGTCTGGCAGCAAACCAACAAGATGTTCTTTTTCATCACCCACAGTGTAGAGGAAGCCCTCTTCCTGGGATCGAGGCTGGTTGTCATGTCGCCACGGCCCGGTCGCATCACCAACTCCTACGACCTGGACTTCAATCGGCAATTCCTCAAGACACGAGATGCCCGCGCCATCAAATCGAGCCCGGACTTCATCAAAATGCGTGAGACTGTCCTTGGCCTCATATACGGCGACGAACGCGCCTCCGGAGAACAGGAGCTTGCACATGGCTAACAAATTATTTCAAGGCAAACCGGCGGCGCCCGGCAAGGTTTACGGTGCGCCCGGCGCCGGATACAGCGGCATGATCAGCATAATGACGGCCATTGTCCTGATCGCGCTATGGTTTCTGATTACCAACCTTGGCTTGATCAAACCCATTTTCCTGCCATCACCCGAGGCGGTGTATCACAAATTCATTGTCGCCAATACGATAGGCATCGCGAATTCGACCTTGCTCCAGCATACCGAAGCCAGTCTGCAGCGGGTATTGAGCGGCTTTTTCCTTGCCCTGGTCACGGCGGTTCCAATTGGCATACTGATGGGTGTCAATCGTGTCATGCGTGGCCTGTTCGACCCGATTATCGAATTCTATCGTCCACTGCCGCCGCTGGCCTATCTGCCTTTGGTCATCATCTGGTTCGGCATTGGCGAATTCCCCAAGACCTTTCTGATCTTTCTGGCCATTTTCGCGCCTATGGCTATTGCCGCTCGTTCCGGCGTGAAGTCCGTGTCCATCGAGCAGATCCATGCCGCATACGCCATGGGGGCATCGCGCGGCCAGATCATCTGGCACGTCATCCTCAAGGCGGCTCTGCCTGAAATTTTCACCGGCATGCGCATCGGCATCGGCGTGGGCTGGACGACCCTGGTGGCGGCCGAAATGGTGGCGGCGGCGCGCGGCCTTGGTTTCATGGTGCTCAATGCCGCCCAGTATCTGGCCAGCGATACCGTCATCATGGGCATTATCGTCATTGGCTTCTTCGCGCTCGCCTTCGATATGCTCATACGCTACGTGGAACGACTGCTTATTCCATGGAAAGGTAAAGTTTGACGCAATCTCCGGTTTCCCGGGAACCTGCGAGCCGCCGCTCCATCCATTGAAGGCCGCAAGCCCCGGTATCTGCCTCGTCCGATTATTTCGGACGGGGTTTTTTTATTTGATGATGATCCCGGCACCAAAGTTTGCTGGACGCCGCCGCCCCCGTGTTCGCCGACGGAGGGCCGCGCTTGGGCAGCTAACCGGTAATTGCTTGTTACAGGCCAGTTGGCTATTATCAGCATAGGCGGCCGACAGATATACTTTGCCGCGCATAGGATATTTTGCCGGTCCCGCCCGTTTCAGCATCGCCTGGGAAGCCGTCAGACCTGGCGCGCCGAAAGCGAAAAATAACCGCCATCGCCAAATCCGACAGCCTCCCAGGCTCGAACAGCCGGAATTGATACGACGCACGTGGACTGCCGCACCGAATATGCAAAAAAATGTTGTCCCTTCCTCGACCCCGATTCTGTGGGCATCGCTGTTTGAACAGGTCAGCGACCCGAACCTGAGCCTGCAGGGCCGGATCCGCCAAATGATGGTTTCAGCCATATTGTCGGGCCATCTGCCGCCGGGATCCCCTCTTCCGTCCAGCAGGCTGCTGTCAACCAGCCTGGGCATAGCCCGAAACACCGTGGTGTTCGCCTACCAGCAACTTTCCTCCGAAGGCTATCTGGAAAGCCGGGAACGCAGCGGCCATTTTGTGGCCGACGATGTTCTCAGCGGCCGCATGGCCCCTAATTCGACGCCATCGACCCAGAACGCCCCCCCGTCCGCCTTTGAATCACGAACATCGGTATCGTGGGACCAGCGCCTTAGCTTCCATCCATCGACGCAGCGCAACATCGTCAAGCCGGCCAACTGGCAAAAGCTGCCCTATCCCTTCGTTTACGGTCAATTCGACGCCTCCCAGTTCCCCACGGCCGAATGGCGCGAATGCTGCACCAAGGCCCTCTCCGTGCTGGACATACGCAGTTGGGCGCCCGACCTGATCACCAACGACGATTCGGCGCTTATTGAAGAAATCCGCACACGGGTACTGCCCCGGCGGGGCGTCTGGGCCGAAAAAGAAGAAATCGTCATTACCGTTGGCGCGCAGCATGCCCTTTACCTGCTGACCGACATGCTGATCCAGAACCACACGGTTGTGGGCATGGAAGACCCAGGCTACCCCGACGCGCGCAACACCTTCATCCGCAGGACACCCCACCTGCTGCCGCTGCCCATCGACGACCAGGGCCTGTGCATCGGCCCGCAACTGCTCGATTGCCACTACGTGTTCGTAACCCCCAGCCATCAATGCCCCACCACCGTCACGCTTCCCCTGGCCCGGCGCGAAGCGCTGCTGGCCATGGCCGACGAGGCCGACAGCATTATCATTGAAGACGACTACGAAACCGAAAACCGCTACGACAACGACCCGACCCCGGCGCTCAAGAGCCTGGACAAGAACGGCCGCGTCATCTATGTGGGCAGCCTGTCAAAAAGCTTCGCGCCAGGCCTGCGCATTGGCTATATCGTCGCCCCGAAAGAACTGATCCACGAACTGCGCGCGCTGCGGCGCTTGATGCTGCGCCACCCTTCGGCTTACATACAACGGGCATTCGCGCTGTTTATCTCGCTGGGGCACCACCATTCGCTGCTGCGCCGGCTATCCCTTATTTATGAAGAGCGCTCGCATGCGCTGGTCGACGCGCTGGCCGCCTATTTGCCGGAGCTCGAAGTCAACGCGCCCGGCGGCGGCTCTTCGTGCTGGATCAAGGCTCCCGGGCACGTCGACACACAGCAACTGGCCGATCGGGCCATCGAACAAGGCGTGTGCATAGAACCGGGAAGCGTTTTTTTCCACAGTACGATGCACGGCCATCAAAACTATATGCGCATGGGCTTCAGCGCCATCGACAGCCGCCGAATCGGCCCCGGCATAGAAACGCTTGGCCGGGTCTACGATGCCATGGGGTACAGGTCCTGACCCAGGCGCGGCGCGCGCCGGTCAAAGGTGCTCGTCGCGCAAATAATAATATTTATACAGCAGCGCCTGGCCCAGGCGGCGAAACGGCGCAAACAAATGCCCCGGAAGCGGTGAATTGTAGATAGGAAGATTCCATTGATCGCCGCCTTTGCCCACTATCCGCTCAGCCAGCCTACGCCCGGCATGCGATGAAAAAGAAACCCCATTGCCGCCATAGCCGAACGCATAGAATATCTGCTGATCCGGATCGGGCTGGGTTATGCGCGGCATCATATCGTGGCTTACGTCCACCCATCCCCACCACGAATACGCGATAGGCACGTTGCGCAAGCTGGGGAACTTCCGGTACAGCCCTTCTTTAAGCAGATCGAAATGGCGCGGATTCTTCGCATCGGCGCCGGTCAGGGCGCTGCGGCTGCCGATCTGCATGGAGCC
>DATCYE010000376.1:0-5614 GCA_036570485.1 Pusillimonas sp.
CTTGCCCTGACGCTGGCGCTGACCGGCTGCGCCACCACCACGCATTATGTCGATCAGAAAAACGACAAGGTCGCGGTCATGGGCCTGGACTACAAGGATTTCGAAAACGCCGCCAGCGAAATGGTCAACCAGATGCTGGCATCGCCACTTATGGTGCACCCCAAAGCATCGCAGGGCGGCCGCTACGTACTAGCCGTATCCAATATCGTCAACGACACCACCCAGCGCATCGACACTGACCAACTGACCAAGAAAATCCGCATCAGCCTGCTGAACTCGGGCCGCTTCATCGTGACCACGGCCATAGGCATAAACGGCGCCGAAGACGAAATGACGCGCAAATCGCGCCAATTGCGCAATTCGAAGATGGTCAATCAAAAAACCGTCAAGAAAGACGGCCGCGTCAT
The DNA here is from genome assembly GCA_036570485.1 of Pusillimonas sp. GTDB lineage: Bacteria > Pseudomonadota > Gammaproteobacteria > Burkholderiales > Burkholderiaceae_B. Next base: position 408 of record DATCYE010000376.1, read on the forward strand.
CGCGCCCGACTATTCGCTGTCGGGCAAGATCATTCAACGCAACAGCCGTGTAAGCAGCCGCACTCAACAGGTCGATTACTACTTCCAACTGACCATGACCAATCTGGACGACGGCCTTGCCTATTGGGAAGGCGAATACCCCATCATCAAGCGCGGCGACAACCGGACGGTGACCTGGTAATGAAAAAATTTGCTCTCCTGGCTGCGCTGGCCCTGCTGTGGCCCTTGCAGTCAAATGCCGAAATCGTCGTCGTCCAGGCCAAGGGCTACGGCGACACGTATGAACAGGCTGTGGAATCGGCCCTGGGTGACGCCGTCAAGCAAGTCAGCGGCGCCAGTGTGGCTACGCGGTCGGCCAGTCCCAAGGCCTATATGCAAATCAAAGACGCCCAGGAAACCCGCAGCCAGGGCACAGCCGACACATCGCTGAAAAAAGAAGGAAAAGAAGGCGGCATTCTGCGCGACACGGTGACTGAAAACACTGATACCGCCAAAAGCGCCTTCGACACCACCACGACCCAGTCCGACAAGACGACTCTGGAAGTGGGCGTAGGAAGCAGCAACGACGTGCGCAGCCAAGGCAAAGTCAAAAGCTATAAAGTGCTGTCCCAGGAATGCACCGACAAAGGCTGCCAGGCCGAACTTGAGGTATCCGTTGAAAAGCTCGAATATAAAAGCAAAACGGTAAACCTGAAACGCGACAGCATCAGCGTGGTTGCCACCGGCCGCCTGCGCAACAGCAAAACCGCCGATCAACTGCGCCAAACAGTCACCGATAAACTGGTAAAAAGCGGACGCTTTACCGTTCTGGATCGTAGTAACGAGGCGGCACTTGAAAAAGAGCTTGGTTTTCTGGACAGCGAAAAGGTTTCAGATCAAGAACGCACCCGCCTCGGACAGGCATTGGGCGCCGATTACCTGCTTATTCTGAATCTGACTCAAGCCGGGGTAGCCACCAAGGTCAAGGAAACGCATGTGGACATGACAGGCGAATCCAGCCGGGAAGTCTCGCACTCGACCAGCGCTTCCATGCGCTACTCATTGGTCGAGTCCGCCACGCGGGCAGTCAAATGGTCGGACGCCATGTCCTTCCGCTCGGGCGGCAGCCAGATCAACGCCGCCATGGACAAATTCCTTGAAAAGATCGTGGGCGACATCGGCGAAATCGTCAATCCGCCAAAAGTCGTGGGCGTGCACAACGGCAAGGTCATCATCAATCGCGGCTCCGGCAGCGCGGTTGCCGGCCAGACCTATGACATTTACGCCGTCGGCGAAGCACTTGTCGATCCGGATACCGGCGAAGCCCTGGGGTCAGCCGAAGAGCACGTCGCCACGATAAAGATTGTCGACGTCAAACCCAAGCTGGCCTATGGCGACATCGTCAAGGGCAACGCCGACGCCATCGAGAAAGGCGCTATCGCGCGCGTGAAAGCGCCAGCCCCTGCGCCAGCCAAGAAAAAGGCGGCGCCCCGCAAGGCCAAGCCTTCCCAATCGGACCAGAACATCGATGAAGCGGGCGGAGTCATTCTATGACTCCATTTCCAGATCAAGCGTGAACGCGAAGGCGAAGCGAAGACATTACTTGGGTAAGGCTAGCGAAGCCGACCAAGTGCACGTTTGATATGGAAGTGGAATAAAGCGTCGTGCGGCCAAATGGATTATTCTTTTACATTGCCTTAACCCTTAGCCGCACACTCATGAATCACACAGACACTTTCACCCTGGCCGGCCACAGCTACACATCGCGGCTACTGGTCGGCACCGGCAAATACAAAGATTTTGAAGAGACCCGTCAGGCCATAGACGCCAGCGGCGCCGAAATCGTCACCGTTGCCATACGCCGCACCAACATAGGACAGAACGCGGGCGAACCGAATCTTCTGGACTTCTTGCCGCCGTCCAAATTCACCATCTTGCCCAACACGGCCGGATGCTACAGCGCCGAAGACGCCGTACGCACCCTGCGACTGGCGCGCGAACTGCTGGATGGTCATGAGCTGGTCAAGCTTGAGGTGCTGGGCGATAAAGATAATCTTTTCCCCAACATGCCCGAAACGCTGGACGCCGCCCGGACACTGGTCAAAGAAGGTTTCAAGGTCATGGTCTATTGCACTGACGACCCCATACAGTGCCGCATGCTGGAAGACATAGGCTGCGTAGCCGTCATGCCGTTGGCCTCGCTGATCGGCTCGGGCATGGGCATACTGAACCCATGGAACCTGCGCCTGATCATCGACCAAGCCCAGATCCCGGTTTTGGTGGACGCGGGCGTGGGCACGGCATCGGATGCAGCCGTCGCCATGGAGTTGGGCTGCGACGCCATATTGATGAACACCGCCATCTCGGGCGCCCGCAATCCTGTACTTATGGCCAGCGCCATGAAGAAAGCCGTGGAAGCCGGACGCGAAGCTTTCCTTGCCGGCCGCGTACCCCGCAAATTCTATAGCGCAGACCCCAGTTCGCCGACCGAAGGCCTGATTCAGTCCCGAACATAAAACAGTAGCAACACATGATTCCGAATACGCTTACCATCGCCGGCATCGACCCATCCGGCGGCGCCGGCATACTGGCCGATATCAAGACCATGAGCGCTTTGGGCGCTTACGGCACCGCCGTCGTTGCGGCACTGACTGCGCAAAATACGCAGACGGTCACGGGCATTTCACCTGTTCCTCCCGCTTTCGTCGCCGAACAAATCGACACCTTGTTTGCCGATGTGCGCATTGATGCCGTCAAGATCGGCATGCTGGGCCAGCAGGCGGTCACGCGTGTAGTGGCCGAGCGCCTGGCGCACTGGAAACCCGCCCACTTGGTGCTGGACCCTGTCATGGTGGCCAAAAGCGGCGATCATCTGCTTGAGCGCTCCGCCGTAAACGAATTGCGCGAAAGCTTGTTGCCACAAGCCACCCTGCTGACGCCAAATCTACCCGAAGCCGGTGTACTGCTGGGCTCGTCGCCCGTGGACTCGCTGAAAGAAATGCGCCGCGTTGCCGAAAAGTTGCGCAGGCTACTGAACGATTCCGGCGAGCGCTGGGTTTTTCTAAAGGGAGGCCATCTGCCGGGCAACGACACCATTGATGTCCTGCACGACGGCGACCGCCTTATCGAACTGCCCGGCCGGCGCATCGAAACCCGCAATACGCATGGCACAGGTTGTACGCTTTCAGCCGCCCTGGCGGCACTCCTTCCTCAGGTAAACGACGTACCCGAAGCCTGTCGGCGCGCCAAAGCCTACTTGATTCAGGCCATTGCCCGCTCGGGCGAGCTGGATGTGGGCAGCGGCCATGGTCCGGTGCAGCACTTTCACGCATGGTGGCCCGCGCCAAACCAGGGCAAATAAGCTATAGTTAGCAGCGTTGGGGGATTTCGTCCGCGCTGCGGCCAAAACGCCCCATTAACCATTCATTACTTTTGTTTTTCTTTGTAGAGCCATGAACGTTACTGCGCTGTCAGAAATCGAACAAGCCCGATTCAACATGGTCGAGCAACAAATCCGCCCCTGGGACGTACTCGATTTCCGGGTCTTGCAGGCACTTTTCGAAGTCCAACGCGAACGCTACGTCCCTGCCCCCATGCAAGGCATGGCTTTTTCCGACGTCGAACTGCCCCTCATCATCAATGCAGTCGATACCCGCGAAACCATGCTGACCCCCAAGGTGGAAGCCCGCCTTGCCCAGGAACTGCAACTCAAACCCACCGACTGTGTTCTGGAAATCGGCACGGGTTCGGGCTATCAAGCCGCACTGCTGGCCAAATTGGCCCAGCAGGTAACCAGCATCGAAGTCGATAGCCGGCTGGCGGCCTTCGCGCAACAGAATTTGCAACGCAATCAGGTCAGCAACGTCAAGGTCGAAACCGGCGACGCGCATGCGGGCTGGGTACGACTGAATACGACGCCATCCTGCTTACCGGTTCGGTACCGGTGGTACCCGACGCACTGAAATACCAATTAAGCATTGGCGGTCGGCTAGTCGTTGTCGTGGGCCAGAACCCGGTCATGACAGCATGCCGCATTACCCGCAACAGCGCCGCAAGCTTCGACACGGTCAACCTGTTCGACACGGTAATCAAGCCGCTACGCGGCGCAACGGTACCCCAGTTCAAGTTCTAGATTCAGATGCCGACAGCCCGCTGGCCCGTACAGCTAGTACTGACACTGCTGCTGGCGACGGCCGCGCTGCCCAGCCTTGGGCAGGATCTTTTGCAAATCTGGCAAATGGCCCAGCAGCGCGACCCCATATACGCCGCCAGCCGGGCCGGACGCGTTGCCGATCAGGAAATCGTTCCGCAGGCTCGCGCGCAACTGCTTCCTTATATAAGCGCCGATGCAGTGGCGGAGGTCGACGATGCGCGCCGCCTGCAAGGCCTTAACGAAAGCGCGCGCGAACGCCGTGCGCTTTGGGCTCTGACCTTGGTACAACCCTTGTTCGATGCAAGCGCCTGGGGCGGCCTTAAACGAGCCGAATTCATCGCCAAATCGGCCGACATCGATCAAGCGCGAGCCTATCAAGACCTGATACTGCGTGTAGCGCAAGCCTATTTCGACGTTCTTGCCGCACAAGATACCTTGCACGCACTGCAAGCTCAGAAAGCGGCAGTTGAAACCCAGTTGCGGGCAGCCAAGCAGGGCTTTGAACTAGGTGCCACCACCATCACCGACACCTACGAGGCTCAGTCGCGCCTTGATCTGCTGAACGCCAGTGAACTGCAAGCGACCAATACCTTGCAAGTCAGCCATGACAAACTGGCCAGCATCATCAACGAGCGCCCACAAGAGCTTGCCCAGTTGGCACCCAACACAACGCTGCCGGCGCCGCAGCCCAACCGCCTGAACGACTGGACCTTGCAATCGTCCAGCGCCAACCTGGCCGTCACCCAGGCCGAACTGGCGGCCAAGATCGTTGAAAAACAGATCGACATCGCCAAAAGCCAGCACTACCCCACCCTAAGCCTACGAGCCCAGACAGGCAGCGCTTCGGACCGTGGTCTGTACTACCCCAACGGCGGGCCTCGTTCGCTGGACAGCACCATAGGCGTGCAGCTTTCCATCCCTATTTTTACAGGCGGCGAGATTTCTTCCGTCGTCAGAGAACAGACCTCACGCCTTCAGCAGGCTCGCTACCAGCTCGAGAACGCCAAGCGCCAGGCGGTGCAATCGACACAGCAATATTTTTCGGGTGTGACATCGGGCCTGGCCCAGATCAAGG
>DATCYE010000377.1:0-3263 GCA_036570485.1 Pusillimonas sp.
CGTGTGGAACGATCGAACAGCGGGGCGCCGAACATGCCCTCGACCTCGGCCAGGGCGTTGGTGACGGCTGGTTGACTGGTGGCCATTTCTTCGGCCACACGAGTCAGGGACCGGTGCTGCAGAATGCGCAGCAACAACTGCAAATGGCGCATTTTTAGCCTGGCGGTTAGTCTGCGAACCACGTCGGCAGCATCAAAATTGATCATAAGTTACTGAATAATAACAAGTATAAGTTAAACATTATACATGTATGTAAATTTAAAATTATATGGTTATGTTGGCTGCGTAGAATGGATTGCAAATGCGCATGGTGCGCAGCAAGAGAGGATCAGTATGAGTGCGTCGGATCGGCAAGCCGCTTTGGATTATCACGAATTTCCCGTCCCGGGCAAGATTTCGGTCAACGCCAGCAAGCCGCTGGTTACCCAGCGCGACCTGGGTTTGGCCTATACGCCGGGCGTCGCCGCCGCTTGCGAAGAAATCGCGGCCGATCCCTTCAATGCCTTTCGCTATACGGGGCGAGGCAACTTGGTGGGTGTCATCACTAACGGCACGGCGGTGTTGGGTCTGGGCAATATCGGCGCGCTGGCGTCCAAGCCGGTAATGGAAGGCAAGGCGGTGCTGTTCAAGAAATTCGCCGGCATCGATGTTTTCGATATTGAAATCAATGAAACCGACCCGGACAAGCTGGTCGAGATCATTGCGGGGCTGGAGCCCACTTTCGGGGGCATCAACCTGGAAGACATCAAGGCGCCCGAATGCTTTGTTGTGGAAGGCAAGCTGCGCGAGCGCATGAACATTCCTGTATTCCACGACGACCAGCACGGCACGGCCATTACCGTGTCCGCCGCTATCATCAATGGCTTGAAAGTCGTGGGCAAAGACCTTTCCAAGGTCAAGCTTGTGGCGTCCGGCGCGGGTGCTGCCGCCCTAGCCTGTCTGGAGCTGTTGGTGGATTTGGGCCTGCCGCTGGAAAACATCTGGGTTACCGACATCGAGGGCGTGGTCTATGAAGGCCGGACGACCCTGATGGATCCGAAAAAAGAGCGATTCGCGCAAAAGACCAAGGCTCGCAGCTTGGCCGAGGTCATCGACGGCGCCGACGTATTCCTGGGCCTGTCGGCCGGGGGCGTGCTTAAGTCCGACATGGTGGCCAAGATGGCCGCCCGTCCGCTCATCCTTGCATTGGCCAACCCCAACCCCGAAATCCTGCCTGAAGACGCGCTGGCGGCGCGCGACGACGTAGTCATGGCCACTGGCCGTTCCGACTACCCCAATCAGGTCAATAATGTGCTGTGCTTCCCTTATGTATTCCGCGGCGCGCTCGACGTGGGTGCCACCACCATCACGCGCGAGATGGAAAAGGCAGCGGTCTACGCCATTGCCGGCCTGGCCGAGGAAGAGCAGAACGAAGTGGTGGCAGCCGCCTATGGCACCTATGGGGTGTCGTTCGGTCGGGAATACTTCATTCCCAAGCCTTTTGATCCGCGCCTTATCGTACGCATTGCGGTGGCCGTGGCCAAGGCCGCCATGGAAAGCGGCGTGGCAACGCGTCCCATGTCCGACCTGGACGCCTATGCCGAGCAGCTGCAGCATTTTGTTTACCATTCCGGCGCCTTCATGAAGCCCTTGTTTTCGTCTGCCAGGCAATTGGTGCGCGATGGCGGCAAGGCGCGCATCGTGTTTACCGAAGGCGAAGAAGAGCGCGTGCTGCGGGCGGTGCAGGTCATCGTCGACGAAAAACTCGCTCACCCAATATTGGTAGGGCGCCCTCAGGTTCTGCTGTCCCGCATCGAAAAATACGGCTTGCGCTTGCGTCTGGGCGAAGACGTCGAAGTCACCAATCCCGAGTACGACGAGCGCTTCCATCAATACTGGACCACCTATTGGGAACTGATGTGCCGGCAGGGCATCACCAAGGAAATGGCGCGTGTCGAAATGCGCCGCCGTCTGACCCTGATCGGCGCCATGATGGTGCACTTGGGCGATGCCGACGGCATGATATGCGGTACGGTAGGCGGCTATCACGATCACCTGCGCTTCGTGGATCAGGTTATCGGCAAGAAGCCTAACGCTCAAACCTACGCAGCCATGAATATATTGCTGCTGGACGAGCGTACCGTCGCATTGGTCGATACCCACATCAACGACGACCCAAGCGCCGAACAGATTGCCGAATTCACCATTGCGGCGGCCGAGCAAATGAACAGGCTGAACCTGGAACCCAAGGTGGCCATGCTGTCGCGCTCTAATTTCGGATCGGGCAGCTCGGCGTCGGGTTCCAAGATGCAAAAGGCGCTTGCCATCGTGCGCGAACATGCACCCAAGCTTGAGATCGACGGCGAAATGCACGGCGACTGCGCGCTGGACGAGGCTCTGCGTTCGCGCATTTTGCCATCGTCCAGCTTGAAGGGGTCCGCCAACCTGCTGGTCTGCCCCAATGTGGACGCCGGCAATATCGCCTACAACCTGCTCAAGACAACGGCAGGCAGCAATGTGGCGGTAGGGCCCTTCCTGCTGGGCGCGAATGCACCCGTGAATATCCTGACCACCAGCTCAACCGTGCGGCGCATCATCAATATGGCGGCGTTAACCGTGATTGATGCTAATCGTTAAGCTGGGGTACAAGACCCGGTACGGCCTGCGAGGGCCGTCTTTAATTCGTCGGCCGCGACCGTTTGAGTCGCGTCAGTAAAACAGGCGTTACAAGTGACAGAACGAGCAATAGCAGCAGGCCAAGGGTAATAGGCCTGCCCAATACATAGGACAGATGGCCGCCGCTGATCTGGAAGCTGCGCAATAACTCGGACTCTGCCATGCCGCCAAGCAGCATGCCGATAACAGCGGCAGCCACGGAGTAATGGTACTTGCGCAATATCCAGCCTATTGCTGAAAAGATGAATAAAGTGATGGGGCCAACGAAGTCTCCGGTGATCCCGAAGCATCCGAATGTGGCTACAACAAGTACCGAGGGCCCAAGTATGCTTCGCGGCACGCGCACGATGGTTGCTAGTAACGGCAATAATGCCAGGCCGACGAAAAGCAATAGGATCGCCTGGCCTATGTTGGCGAGGATAATGGCATAGATAACATCAGCTTGCTCAGCCATAAAACGAGGTCCTCCCGTCACGTTATGCACGCTGAAGGCAGCGAGAAGCACCGCTGTGCCGGCACCCCCGGGTATACCCAGCGCAAACAGACTGACCATACCGCCTCCTTCGGAACTGCTGTTGGCGGATTCCGATGCAATCACTCCCTTAGGG
>DATCYE010000378.1:0-5058 GCA_036570485.1 Pusillimonas sp.
CCTTGCGGCACGCCAACATCTACTCCCAACACGCCTACCGACACGTGCTCAGCAATGTGCGCGTGAAAGCCATGGAGGGCGACGAGGCGCTGGTGCAGAGCAATTACGTCGTCATGGCGACCCGCGGCGACGGCATCGCCCGGGTGTACAGCACCGGCAAGTACGTCGATCGCCTGGTGTTCGAGGAGGATGGTCCGAAGTTCAAACAAAAACGCGTGATCTTCGACACGCAATTAATCGACACGCTCCTCGTGCGCCCGCTCTGAGCGGGTTGCGGACAAGCGTTTCGATACAGGAGAAAAACCAATGACCAACGTATCGCCCCAGCCCGCGACGGCGGAACAAGCGCTCCGTGTGCCCTACAAGGTTTTCACGGACAAGGCGTATCTGGAACTGGAGAACGAGCGGATTTTCCGTGGAAAGGTGTGGGCCTACGTGGCCCTGGAGGCGGAGATCCCCGAGCCGGGCGACTACAAGGCCACCCATATCGGGTTGTCGCCCGTCATCGTCACCCGAGCGGAGGACGGCAGCATCCATGTCATGGAGAACCGCTGCGCGCACCGCGGCGCGCTGGTGTGTGAGCAGCGCTACGGCAACGCCAGCAGCCTGCAGTGCGTTTACCACCAGTGGGACTACAACTTGAAGGGGGAGCTCAACGGCGTGCCCTTCCTGCGCGGCGTGCGCGGCAAGGGTGGCATGTGCAAGCCCTTCGACAAGAGCCGGCACGGCCTGACCAAGCTGCGCGTTGCCACCCTCAACGGCATTGTCTTCGCGAGCTTCTCCGATGAGGTGGAACCGCTGGAGGAATACCTGGGGCCGGTGGCGGTAGAGATCATCAAGCGCAACTGCAAGCGCCCCCTGAGGCTTCTCGGCTTTCAGCGCCAGCGCATCCACAGCAACTGGAAGCTGGCCGCCGAGAATTCGCGAGACCCCTACCACGCCGGCCTGCTCCATCTTTTCCTGAACACCTTCGGGCTCTGGCGAAATACCAGTGAGTCCGCGTCGATACAGCTCGACAGGACGGGGCGGCATTGCTTGCTGGCAACCGAACTCCACACCGACGAGGAAGCCGCGGAGCATGCCAGCCAGGCTCAACACGCCTATAACCCGGAGTTCACCCTGCGAGACAGCGCGGTCGTGCAGAGCCAGCGGGAATTCGACGACAACATCAATCTGGTGGTGCTTTCGATCTTCCCGAACCTGGTGGTGCATCAACTGGGTAACGCGCTCTCGACCCGACACGTCATCCCCATTGGAGAAGACGAGTTCGAGATGGTCTGGACGCAGTTCGGCTTCGTCGACGACGACGAGGAGCTCGAACAACTGCGCATAACCCACGGCAATCTGATCGGCCCCTCCGGTTACGTTTCCCTGGAGGACGGCGACGCCATGGAGCGCGTTCAGCGTTCGGTCAGTCACGACAAGGACAGTACGTCGTTCATGGGCATGGTCGACCAGAACACGCGCTCCATGGACTATTTCGCGACAGAGAATCCGATCAAGGGCTTTTGGCAGTACTACCAGCAGACGCTGGGCCTGGATGCCGACTTCCATATCCCTGAACCGAGCCAAGCGGCCTCGAGTGGCGCCTAGAGCAAAACGCGGCGCGTTGCGTTGAAGAAACCAAGAGCAAAGCAACGCGCTATAACGTAGATGGAGGAGAGACCGGTGAAGAAGAAGCTACTATGCCTCTTGTTGATGGCCAGCCTGGCGGGCTGGAGCGTGCACGCATCGTCCAAGACGCTGCGAATGTTAAGCGGCTGGGATAAAAGTTACCCGGGCGTGGAAATGACCGAGTTCTACGCCGCCAAACTGAAGGAAGCATCGGACGGCGCATTGACAATTCGGCGCTCCGGCCCGGAAGCCGTGCCGCCTTTCGAGCAACTCGAGCCGGTCTCCGCCGGCATTTTCGATCTGCTCTACACCCATCCGGCCTACCACATGGGGGCTACCGCCTTCGGGCTCGGCCTGCAGGCAACCAAGGGCGACCCCTTGAAGTGGCGGGATAACGGTGTCTTGAAGTGTGAAAATAAAGTCTGTCGATTTTTGCTCTATGGGCAGAGTCTTCGAAAAACTGAAGCAAAGTCTGTCGACCTGTGGGTTCGACTTGAAAGCCGTGGATGAATTGAACTAAAGTCTGTCGGACTATTCTCAAGCGCTTCAATAGCGCGATGAAACGTCGTATAAGCAATGCTGTCGGTACGCTCGCACAGGTCATTCGCACCACCGAAACAGCATTCATAAGAACTACCTCCAACCAACAACAACGCACCCAATACCAAGCCAATTGAATCGGCGCAAGGAGTACCGTAGAACATGTATGCAAATCTCACGTACTTCAGTTGTGCAGCCTGATTTCCCAGATCCTGAGGATTCGCTTTGGTGGGTATAGAGTGCTTGCACAGCCATTTTCCTTGAATGGCGAAATCTGCTCATCGCCTATTTTCGCAACTCCGTCAGTTCAGCCTCTGGGTCGCGGATTGGTCGGGCTACTGGACCGTTGATCTTCCTGCGTACCGGCATATAACGAGTAAAAATGAGACTGGCTTTGCAATCCGCTTGTCGTTTTACGTTCTAGCTTCCATTTAATGTCACGTAACCAATAGCCACGTAGGTGCGACCAGGAGATCTCACTCTGTATGGCTGTCTCGACTGGTGCGTTGCAAACACCAATTTCGAGCTGTCACCGCGCTGACACTCAGTTATAGCAAATGAAATAACGACCGCACAGTTAATATACGTCGTAGCATTTGCGAGGAAGTATATCCATAGGAATGGAAAATGTTACGCTTACCCAGCTCAAGAAAGTACCCTAAACTCCGAGATGCCGGGTAAGCAGATCGGCGTTGCTGGACAAGGTGGCGCTGTCGCGCTGCTCGACGACCTTGCCTTTTTCCAGCACGATGCAACGATCAGTATGCGCCAGCACCTTGCGGTAGTTGCGGTCTACGATTAGCGTCGCCACCCCGGGTTCGCGGATGGATTCGATAATGCGCCAGATCTCGGCGATGATTAGCGGAGCCAAGCCTTCGGTGGCCTCGTCCAGAATGAGCACGTCGGGGTTGGTCATGAGCGCGCGGCCGATGGCCAACATCTGCTGTTCGCCGCCCGAAAGCTGCTGCCCCCCGTGGCCCAGCCTTTCGGTTAGCCGGGGGAAGGTTTCCAGCACCCGCTCGTAAGACCAGTCTTTGCGCCCCTTGTAACCGGGGCGGGCGGCGACCAGCAGGTTCTCGCGTACATCCAGGTTGGGGAAGATGCCGCGCCCTTCGGGTACATAGGCTACGCCCAGGCGAGCCACCTGGTGGGGTTGGGTGCGGGTGTTGTCCCGGCCCCGGATCACGATCTTGCCTTGGGCCGGGGCCAGGTGGCCCATGACGGTGCGGATCAGCGTGGTTTTGCCCATGCCGTTGCGGCCCAGCAGCCCGATGGATTCGCCGGCCTCGATGCGCAGGTCGATGCCGTGCAAGACGTGGCTGGCGCCGTAGTAAGTATGCAGCCCGGAGGCTTCGATCAGCGCGCTCATTCGTCGTCTCCGAGATAGGCAGTTTGCACGAGGGGGTCGGCCTTGATGGTGGCCGGGTCGCCGTGCGCGATGACGGCGCCATTGACCATGACCGTAATCTCGTCAGAGATACGAAACACGGCATCCATGTCGTGTTCCACCAGCAGGATAGCGTGCTGGGACTTGAGCGAATCGAGCAAATTAAGCATGCGGTCGGTTTCTTCTGAGCCCATGCCGGCCAAGGGTTCATCGAGCAGCAGCACCGCAGGGTGGGTGGACAAGCTCATGGCGATTTCCAGTTGGCGCTTGCCCCCATGCGAGAGCAGCCCGGCAATTTGGTTGCTGAACTGTGTCAGGCCCGCCAGTTCGAGCGCGCGGTCGGCGGCCTCGTTGCTTGGCTTGCAGCGGCTGGAAGGCAGCCAGCTCCAGAAGTGTTGATGATTGGCCTGGGCGGTAAGGCGGCAGTTTTCGTGCACGGTCAGCGAGGGGAAAATCGTGGTGCGCTGATAGCTGCGCCCCATGCCGGCCCGCGCCCGACGGGGCTGGGGCCAGGCGGTGATGTTCCCATCGTTCATGAAGATGGTGCCTTCGTTGGGCGCCAATTCGCCCGACAGCACGCTGACGAGGGTGGATTTGCCGGCGCCGTTGGTGCCGATGACGGCGTGCACCGCACCGCGCTTGAGCTCCAGCGAGACGTTGTCGATGGCCGTCAGGCCCCCGAAGCGGCGGGTGATGTTCTGAGCCGATAATAAAGTTTGCGTCATGGTACTGCCTTTACTGAGCCGACGTCGGCACGATGGACTTGGCGCGACGGCGGTTGCGCAGTTGTTCGGGAAGCCCTGCCAAGCCTTGGGGCATGACAGCGACCAGCGCGATGATGGCCAGGCCGAAGGTCAGGTGCCAGCGGCTGGCAAAATCGCCGAACAGCGCGTGCGACTGGAAGACCTCCTGCAGCAAGGTGAGCGCAATGGCGCCCAGAATGGCTCCCCACAGGCGGCCCATGCCGCCCAAAATGACCATCAGCAGCACCAGACCGGACTGATCCCACGCTAGGAGCTCGGGGTTGACGTAGCCGTCTTTGGCGGCATACAGGAACCCGGCCACGCCGGCCAGGCCGCAGCCGATGACGTAGGCGGTGAGCTTGTACTTGAAGGTGGAAAACCCGGCCGCGCGCATACGCTGTTCGTTCACGCGGATACCGGTGAGTGCAGCGCCAAAGCGCGAACGCATCAGCAGCGACAGGAACAGCCAGGTGAGCAGCATGCAGGCCAGCGTGAACACATAGAACACGAACTGGTCATCGATGTTCAGCAGTACCCAGTCGCCCAGGCGGATTTCCGGGCGGAAATACAAATAGATGCCGTCGGTGCCGCCGCCCAGCGCGGTGTCGTGGAACACGTAATAGGCCATCTGCGCGAACGCCAGCGTGACCATGATGAAATAAACGCCTTTGGTGCGCAGGGCCAGCGCGCCGGTAACAGCCGCATAGACCATGGCAGCCAGCACGGCGCCGGGCAGCAACCACAGCATATTACCCGCGCCCGACTCGGGCGACA
>DATCYE010000379.1:0-9459 GCA_036570485.1 Pusillimonas sp.
CGAAGCCGGCCAAAAGCGCGAGGAATCCGGCGTCAGGACCTCGTCCATCAGGTGCAGTTGGCCCTGATCGTCAAGACCGAATTCGAATTTGGTGTCGGCAATGATAATGCCCTTGTCCGCAGCAAACTGGGCTGCTTCGGAATACAGACGCAAGGTGACCGCGCGTATGTTCTCGGCAAGATCTTGCCCAATCTGACCCACCACGTAGTCGAAATCAACGTTCTCGTCGTGCGAGCCGAACTCTGCCTTGGCGGCGGGCGTAAAAATAGGCTCGGCCAGGCGGCTGGCCTGTTGCAGGCCCGGCGGCAAGGCAACGCCGCAAATGCTGCCTGTGGCCTGGTAGTCTTTCCAGCCCGAACCGATCAGGTAGCCGCGCGCCACGGCTTCCACCAATATGGGCTTAAGACGCTTGACCACGACCGCACGGCCGGCAACCTGATCGCGCTCATCAGCGGCAACCACGTCCATCGGGTCGATGTCGGTAGAGTGATTGGGCAATATGTGCGCCAACTTCTTCAGCCAGAATTCCGTCAGTTCAGTCAGCACTATGCCCTTGCCGGGAATGGGATCGTCAAGAATGACATCGAAGGCCGAGATGCGGTCGGACGCCACGATCAGCAACTTGTCATCGCCCACTGCGTACATGTCGCGTACTTTGCCGCGAGCGAGCAAGGGCAAGGATTTGATGCTTGATTGATGCAAGGCCTGAACCACGGTGTATCCTTCGAAAAAATTAAATAATGCCTTGGGGCGGGCTCGGCGGCGAATATGCCCACGCTGCGCCTTCGCTTGTGTCCACCTTGCGGCGGCTTGCCCTGTGCCCGGACTCGCCAGGCACAGGGCAGCCCATCAGGGCTTTCCTGTGCCCAGGTTCATCTCCCAAGAAGGCTTTTTGCCTTGAGGGCTTGCGGCATTTACTGAACGACTTGGGCCAATTCGCCGGCCGAGTAGCGCTTGGCCATCTCGGTCAGCGAAACCGGCTTGATCTTGCTTGCATTGCCTGCCGTGCCGAATTGCTCGTAGCGCTGCTTGCAGATTTTCTTGGCGGCCTCACGGGCCGGCTTCAGGTATTCGCGCGGATCGAACTTGCCCGGATTTTCGGCCATGAAGCGTCGAATTGCGCCCGTCATGGCCAAGCGGATATCGGTATCGATATTGACCTTGCGAACGCCGAACTTGATGGCTTCCTGGATTTCTTCGACCGGCACGCCATAGGTTTCTTTCATGTCGCCGCCGAATTCGCGGATTTCCGCCAGCAGGTCTTGCGGCACGCTGGAGCTGCCATGCATGACCAGATGGGTATTGGGCAGGCGGCGGTGGATTTCCTTGATGCGGGAAATCGACAAGATGTCGCCTGTGGGCTTGCGCGTGAACTTGTAGGCGCCGTGGCTGGTGCCGATGGCGATGGCCAGGGCATCCAGCTGGGTGTGGCGCACGAAGTCGGCGGCTTGCTCGGGATCGGTAAGCAATTGCTCCATGGTCATGGTGCCTTCGGCGCCGTGACCGTCTTCCTTGTCGCCCATCATGGTTTCAAGCGAACCCAGGCAGCCCAGCTCGCCTTCGACGGTCACGCCCAGCTTGTGGGCCATTTCGACCACCTGGCGGGTAACGTCAAGGTTGTATTCATATTCGGCAACGGTCTTGCCATCTGCCTTCAGGGAACCGTCCATCATGACGCTGGAAAAACCCAGGTCGATGGCGCCCTGGCAAATGGCGGGCGACTGGCCGTGATCCTGGTGCATGACCACGGGAATGTTGGGGTAGGTTTCTACGGCAGCCTGGATCAAATACTTCAGGAAGTCTTCGCCGGCATATTTGCGGGCGCCGGCCGATGCCTGCATGATGACCGGGCTATCGGTTTCAGCGGCCGCTTCCATAATGGCTTGAACTTGCTCAAGGTTATTGACGTTAAACGCAGGTATGCCATAGCCGTTCTCGGCTGCATGGTCGAGCAGCTGGCGCATGGAAACAAGGGCCATGAAAAGACTCCTGAAATCAATTAATAGAGGTTCCGCTCATTTTACCCGAATGTGCGGACCGGCTTGCCGCTGGTGGTATCGATAAGATACAGACCGCTTCTTAATTTGTGCGCCCTGCCGGCCGAATGGCGGATTTAGGCCGAAAGACCTTGACGATATCATCGCGCGTTTCAATATAAGGTCCGCCGATCAGGTCGATGCAATACGGCACCGCCGCAAAAATTCCGGCTGCCAGCACTTGTCCGTCGGGCCCCTTCAAGCCTTCCAGCGTTTCCTTGATGGCCTTGGGCTGGCCGGGCAGATTGATGATAAGGGCGGCGTGATCGGCGGTTTCGCGTATGACGGCCACCTGACGCGAAAGAATCGCGGTGGGTACAAACCGTAAGCTGATCTGGCGCATCTGCTCGCCAAAACCCGGCATCTCTTTCGTGGCAACAGCCAGGGTCGCTTCGGGCGTCACGTCGCGCCGCGCCGGGCCCGTACCGCCCGTGGTCAACACCAAATCGCAGCCCAGCTCGTCCACCAAGTGCACCAGGGTGGCGGAAATCTGCTCCGGTTCGTCGGGAATCAGCCTTGCGACAAACTGCGGCGGCTGAGTCAGCGCCCCATCCAGCCAGGATTGCAGGGCGGGAATGCCCTGGTCTTCGTAGGCTCCGCCGGCTGCACGATCCGAAATGGAAACCAGACCCACCAGTAACTGATCGGGATGCTGGCGTGCAAGAGGGGCAAGAGACAAAGACATGGTGCTTCCGTTTAAAGGGTGAATGCCTGATGGCGATGATCTTGGCCTGTGGCATTGCCCAGTAGTGGACAGCCTGGCTTTTTTTAATTGTTATTCTACGACGAAGAACAGACTGGATCGCGCGCACAACATGAAAGCCCAAAATTCCACCATACTGCTGGCCGGCGGCGGCGACCTGAGCCGGCGCGCAGGCCGCATCCTGCTTGCACAGGGGCATGAAGTCTGGGCCTTGCGACGGCACCCGCCCGGCGACGATGCCGCCGGACTGCAATGGCTGGCCGCCGACCTGACCGACGCCGCCACGCT
The DNA here is from genome assembly GCA_036570485.1 of Pusillimonas sp. Lineage (GTDB taxonomy): Bacteria > Pseudomonadota > Gammaproteobacteria > Burkholderiales > Burkholderiaceae_B. The sequence continues at coordinate 3,028 of DATCYE010000379.1, forward strand.
ACTGCGCCTGCCGCGAAGCATCAGCCATGTGCTCTACGCCGTAGCGCCTGGGCAACGCAGTCCGCAAGCCTATCGCTCCGCCTTCCTGGACGGCTGCGCCAATCTGCTGGCAGCACTGGACCATGAGGTCTTGCGACGTTTTGTGTTCGTTTCATCGTCCGCCGTATATGGCGCCAGCGAGCACTGGGTCGACGAAGACACTCCTGCCCGGCCGCAAGGCTACAACGGCGAAATATTGCTGGAAGCCGAAAATCGCCTGCGGCAAAGCCTGGGACATAAGGCCGTGGCGCTGCGTCTGTCGGGTCTGTATGGGCCGGGCCGCACGCAATTGCTGAATAGGCTGCGCCAGGCCCAAGCTCCTGTTATCCAGGAACCGCCGCAGTGGACGAACCGTATGCATATCGAGGACGCGGCGCGCGCCTGCGCTCATCTGCTGATGCTGGATGAGGCACAACCTTGCTATATAGGCAGCGATGATCGCCCCATGCCCATGGCGCAGCTCTATGACGCCCTGGCCGACATGCTGGGCGCGCCGCAGCCAGCCAGAACCAGCGCCCCACAGACCGAAGCCGCGGGCAAGCGGCTATGCAATGCACGCCTGAAAGCCAGCGGTTTCGCGCTGGACTGGCCCGACGCCATTGAAGGCTATCGGGCCCTGATCGCGGCCCAAGACGCTGACTAAGCCGCTGCTGATCGCCAGGCTAACCGGCTTAGTCTTGCGCGCGCTGCTGAAGTATTTCGACTGCCGGCAAGGTCTTGCCTTCAAGAAACTCCAGGAAGGCGCCGCCGCCGGTAGAGATATAGCCCACCTTGTCTTCGATGCCGTATTTGGCAATGGCGGCCAGTGTATCGCCCCCACCTGCGATCGAAAAACCGTCGGAATCGGCAATCGCCTGCGCCACCACTTGCGTGCCGTTGGCAAATGCATCGAACTCGAACACCCCAACCGGGCCGTTCCAGACGATGGTGCCGGCCTGCTTCAGGATGGCAGCCAACTGCTGCGCCGTATCGGGTCCAATATCCAGAATCTGGTCGTCGTCGGCCACTTCGCTCGCCGGCTTGACTGTGGCGGCGGCCGTGGCGCTGAACTCTTTGGCGCAGACCACATCCGAAGGTATGGGTACATCGGCACCGCGCTTTTTCATCATATCGATGACGGCACGCGCCTGGTCGGCCTGATCCGGCTCGGCCAATGATTTTCCGATAGGCAGCCCGGCAGCCAGCATAAAGGTGTTGGCAATGCCGCCGCCCACCACCAGTTGGTCGACCTTGTCCGCCAGCGATTGCAAAATAGACAGCTTGGTCGAAACCTTGGAGCCGCCAACAATAGCCACCAGCGGGCGCTTGGGGTTTTCAAGCGCGCGGCCCAAAGCGTCCAGCTCGGCTTCCAACAAGGGCCCTGCGCACGCCACCGGCGCGAAGCGCGCCATACCCTGCGTGGTCGCTTCGGCGCGGTGCGCCGTGCCAAAGGCGTCGTTGACGTAGACATCGCACAGCGCCGCCATCTTGCGCGACAGATCGGTATCGTTCTTTTTCTCGCCCACATTGCAACGGCAATTTTCCAGCAGGACGACCTGGCCGGGACCGACCCTTACGCCATCCACCCAGTCAGCCCGCAAATCAACCGGCATGCCCAACAACTCGGACAGCCTGCGCGCTACCGGCGCCAGCGTATCGGCCGGCGCAACCGTGCCCTCGACCGGCCGCCCCAGATGCGAGGTCACCATGACGGCGGCACCCGCATCCAGCGCCATGCGTATGGCCGGCACCGATGCGCGAATCCGGGTGTCTTCGGTGATAGCGCCATCTTTTAACGGAACATTCAAATCCGAACGGATGAAGACGCGTTTGCCGGCAAGCGCGCCGGAGTCGGCCAATGAAGAAAGAGTTTTAATGGTAGACATATGTGTACGGCTCTTAGGCTATGAGACAGACAAGACAAGGGCGGGTTGCCCCGCCCTTGTCTGAGAGATTGGGCGACAAACCCATGCTCCTGGGAAAAATCCGGCTTATTTCGCCGACATCAGGGCAACCGTGGTATCGAGCATGCGATTGGAGAAACCCCACTCGTTGTCGTACCAGGAAGAGACCTTGACCAGCGAACCCGACACTTTGGTCAGGCCGGCATCGACCGTGCTGGAAGCCGGATCGTGGTTGTAGTCCACCGACACCAGCGGCTCGTCGTTGTATTGCAGGATGCCTTTGAGCGGGCCCGATTCAGCGGCTGCCTTCAGGATGCCGTTGACCTCTTCCACCGTGGTCTCGCGCGCTGCCACGAAGGACAGGTCGACGATGGACACGTTGATGGTCGGAACACGAATGGCATAGCCATCGAGCTTGCCGTTCAGTTCGGGCAGGACCAAGCCAACGGCCGAAGCAGCGCCGGTCTTGGTGGGAATCATGCTGTGCGTGGCCGAGCGGGCGCGGCGCAGGTCTTCGTGATAGACGTCGGTAAGCACCTGATCGTTGGTGTAGGCATGGATGGTGGTCATCAAGCCATTGACCAGACCCAGCTTCTGATGCAAAGGCTGCACCAGCGGAGCCAGGCAGTTGGTCGTGCATGATGCGTTGGAAATAACCGTGTCGCTGGCCTTGAGCACGCCGTGGTTCACGCCGTAAACAATGGTGGCATCGACGTCTTTACCGCCGGGGGCGGAAATAATGACTTTCTTGGCGCCGCCTTTAAGGTGAGCGCTGGCTTTTTCCTTGCTGGTGAAGAAGCCCGTGCATTCCAGCACGACGTCAACGCCCAGCTCGCCCCATGGCAGAGCCGACGGGTCGCGATTGGCCAGAACGCGGATCTTGTCGCCGTTGACGACCATGTAGTCGCCGTCGACCGTGACCGTGCCGGGGAACTTGCCATGGGCAGTGTCGAAACGAGTCAGGTGGACATTGGTCTTGGGATCACCCAGATCGTTGATGGCCACGATTTGAATATCGTGCTTCTTGCCGCTTTCGTAGTGCGCCCGCAAAATATTGCGCCCAATACGGCCATAGCCGTTGATCGCCACGCGTATCGTCATTATTACTCTCCTGTTTATAAAACCTGTTCGACGGCCGCAGCAACGTGCTCGGCTGTCAAGCCAAAATACTTGAACAAAGCGCCCGCCGGAGCCGATTCGCCGTAGGTATCCAGACCCACTACGGCGCCGTCCAGGCCGACATACTTGTACCAGCCGCCGGTGACACCGGCCTCGACCGCCACGCGTGGCAGACCCTTGGGCAATACCGCCTGGCGCCACTGCTCGTCTTGCGCATCGAACACATTCGTGCAGGGCATGGACACCACGCGCACCGCGATACCCTTGGCCGCCAGCTGCTCTTGCGCGCCCAAAGCCAAAGCCACTTCCGATCCGGTGGCCATAATAATTGCGCGAGCGTTGTCGGCATCGCGCAGCACATAGCCGCCCCGGCTGATGCCGTCGATTGCCTGCGCATCACGCGCTACAAAAGGCAAATTCTGGCGCGACAGCAGCAAGGCGCTAGGCCCGCCTTCGTGCACGTCCATACCTATGCTGGTGGGGCGTTGAATTGCGTAGGCCCATGCAGCGGCCGTTTCCGTGGTGTCGCAAGGACGCCAGACGTGCAGATTGGGAATAAGGCGCAGGCTGGCGGCATGCTCGACCGACTGGTGCGTGGGGCCGTCTTCGCCCAGACCGATGGAGTCGTGGGTAAATACGTGCACCACACGCTGCTTCATCAGTGCGGCCATGCGCAAGGCATTGCGCGAGTAATCGGAGAAAGTCAGGAAGGTGCCGCCGAAAGGCAGGTAACCGCCGTGCAGGGCCACGCCATTCATGATGGCGGCCATACCGAACTCGCGCACCCCGAAATTGATGTGGCGGCCGAAGCGCAGATGCAGCTCGCCGGCGCGCACGGGCTCGACGCCCTTCCAGTCGGTCAGGTTGGAGCCGGTCAGGTCGGCCGAGCCGCCCAACATTTCGGGCAGCAGGTCGACAAAGGCGGTAATGGCCAGTTGCGATGCCTTGCGGGTGGCGACGGTTTCCGCCTTCTGGTTGGTGGCTTGAACAAAGGCTTTGGCGCGCTCGGAAAAATCGCCGGGCAGATCGCCGCGCATGCGGCGCTGCAGCTCTGCCGCTTCCGCGGGATAGGCTTTGGCGTAGGCATCGAAGCTCTTTTGCCATTCGGTCTGCTGCTGCCGTCCTTTTTCCTTGCCGTCCCAGTATGCATAGATTTCGGCGGGAATATCGAACGGCGCGTAAGGCCAATTGAGCGCTACGCGCGTGGCTTCGATCTCGTCGGCTCCTAGCGGCGCGCCATGCACTTTTTCGGTGCCGGCCGCGTGCGGGGCACCCTTGCCAATAACGGTGCGGCAGCAAATAAGGGTGGGACCCTTGCCTTGCGCGGCCAGTTCTTTGGCCTTTACGATGGCAGCATCGACAGCGTCGATATCGTGGCCGTCGACATCGCGCAGCACGTTCCAGCCATAGCTTTCGAAGCGCTGGGGCGTGTTGTCGCCAAACCAGTTTTCGACGCGGCCGTCGATGGAGATGCCGTTATCGTCGTAGAAGACGATAAGTTTTGAGAGCTTCAGGGTGCCGGCCAGCGAGCAGGCTTCGTGCGAGATGCCTTCCATCAGGCAGCCATCGCCCACGAAGGCGTAAGTGTGATGGTCGACCACAGGATGGCCGGCGCGATTGAATTCCTGAGCCAGCAGAGCTTCGGCCAGCGCCATACCGACGGAGTTAGCCAGACCCTGACCCAGCGGGCCAGTGGTGGTTTCCACGCCGGCAGTGATGCCGACTTCGGGGTGTCCGGGCGTGCGCGAGTGCAATTGCCGGAAGTTCTTGAGCTCTTCGATGGGAAGATCGTAGCCGGTCAGGTGCAGCAAGGCGTAGATAAGCATGGAACCATGCCCATTGGACAGCACAAAGCGGTCGCGATTCGCCCAGGCGGGATCGGCCGGGTTATGGCGCAGATGGCGCGTCCATAGTGCCTCGGCAATGTCGGCCATTCCCATGGGGGCGCCGGGGTGACCCGAATTGGCTTGTTGAACCGCATCCATGGCCAGCGCTCGAATAGCATTGGCCATGGACGAATCTTGGGCAGGCGTAAGGCTCATTTAAGACTCGCAAGAGGCGTCGGGCCGCAAGACAGGCCGATCCTCGTCATTGAAGGTTTACAAAGCTTCCGATTTTACCACCAGGGAGTGTGGGCGTTATTTGCCCCGATACGAGATGAGCAAAGGCCCGGCCGGCACCCCATCTACAGTATGATTCCCGGATCGTCACCACCCAATACCCCCATGGCCGCCCCACGTTTTTTTTGTCCGACCACCCTGGCTGCGCACACCACTATCGAGCTGCCTGACGCGCTTGCCCATCACGCCATACGCGTCCTGCGCCTGAAGCCCGAGTCGGACATCGTCCTTTTCGACGGCAATGGCGGGCAATACACGGCGAAACTCATTATTGACGGCAAGCGCGGCCAAGCCATTCTGGGCGAACACGATCCCGTGGAGGCCGAACTCAGCGCAAACATCACTCTGGTCCAGGGCATACCTTCCGGCGACAAAATGGACTGGATCATAGAAAAAGCCGTTGAACTGGGCGCCGTTCGTGTCGTTCCCATAACTGCCCGCCGCAGCGTGTTGCAACTAAGCGGCGAGCGCCTGCGCAAGCGTCTGGAGCACTGGCGTCGTATCGCCCAGGCGGCCAGCGAACAAAGCGGCCGCAACCGCATCATGCACATTGCCGAGCCCTGCGCGCTTGAGCATTATCTGGCCGAAGGCATGACCGATGCAGCATCCACCCTGTTCTGCCAGCCCGGCAGCCCACGCAGCCTGGCGCAGGCTCTACAGGCTGGGCAAACCGAGCTGGCTTTTTTGGTGGGGCCCGAAGGCGGATGGTCGGATGAAGAACAGGATGCCGTGGCGCGCTACAAGCTGGCCGGGGTCAGCTTCGGCCAACGCGTCCTGCGTACCGAAACCGCGGGACTTGCCCTGATCGCGGCCGCCAGCGCCCTACAGGGCTGGAACTAGTACAAGCCAAGCGTGTATGGCGAGGGTTCGAACCCCCTGTCAACTATTGGTCGCGGCCGCCCGAATAAGGCGTGGGCTCGACGCCGGGCTCTGGATCGGGATGTTTGCCCGCATGCACCACCGCAAAGGCAAAGCGTCTATCGTTATTCGAGGCAAATTCCACCGCATCGGCGCATACTCCCAAAATGGCCTTGGCATCCTCGGCCAGAGCGGGGTCTCCTGAGTGCAGCTTATGGAACCACAGGAACAAACCGTTCTTGTGATCCAGCACCGTATCGCACAGGCAGTCGTACAGCGCGTCCAGATTGCCCCCGAAGTACTCGGGGAAATCCACAGCCTTCACCACAGCGCGCAAAACAGCCGATCGGCTGCGGGCACGATCGCAATCGACAACAAAAGTGCTCATGCCCGACTCGCGGGCGGCCTTGATT
>DATCYE010000380.1:0-5222 GCA_036570485.1 Pusillimonas sp.
CCCGCCTTCGGCCAGAAAGCTCAGCTCGTCAGGGGTGCTGCTGCGCCCCAGCTCGGGATTGCGATGCGGAAAGCGCCCGAAGCGCGCAATAATATCGTGGTGATCTTGCGCAAAGCGTATATTGGCCGGGCTATAGCGCCGATACAGTTCAAGCCCGTAGCGCTGATCGGCGATATCTTCCGAATGAATGAAAGGCACGCAAAAGAAAAGCGCTAAAGGCTCGGTGGCCTGAGCCAGGCGACCGGCCTGTATGGCTTGGCGCGCATAGTGACGCGCCAGCCCGTCGGTGGCATACATGTGCGCCGTGCCGCGAAAGGCGTTGCGGGGAAACTGGTCAAGCAACAGCACAAGGGCCAGGCTGGCGTCCGCATCGGCCATCCAATGATCCAGATCACAACGCGCGGCTGCAAAATGCGCATCGGTAAAACGCTCGCGAAAGGCCTGGTCGAAGTCCGGATTCTTGGAGAACCAGGCGCCGGGGCCTGCCTGGTTCCAAAATTCAATCAACGCATCGGCTTGGACATAGGCTTCGCGATCCGCCATGCTAGCGCCCCGATGCCGCAGCGCTTAGGCCGCCCGCCATCCCCATGTCGGCCTTGGGAAAGTCGATGAGTCGGGCGCGAACTTCGGTTTCTGGAATACCGGTGGTCTCGGTGCCGGCGCGGCTAAGTGCGGCGATCAGCGCCGCCTTTTGCTCGACGGTGCGCCCCGCAATGAATTCCACCACAAACATCAGCCCCTGTGTATTGAATTCGCCGGCATTCAGGTAGCAGCCATCTTGCAGTTCGTGCAGTAGGACGCGAATGCTGGCCAGGGGAGCGCCTATGCTTTGCTCGACGGCATCGCTGCTGCGCTGCATAAGCTGCTTTTTCTGGGCTGCCGAGAAACCCGGCGTAATCGATATGGTGACGAAGGGCATATGACCTCTTGATGTGAGCACAAGGTTGGATTATCGCTGCATGACGGCACCATGCACAAGGGCGAGCACCTACAGCGTTGCACCAAGCGGATTATTGCGCTCGCCTACTCTGAAAAGCTGGTGCTTACGGAACATTTCGCACAGAATGCGGTCTTTGTAGTTTTTAATCAGCAGCCGCAACGGAGTGTGAATGGACTGGAACAACGTATTGCTGGAAAGCGGCATCTGGCTGGTCCAGGCCTATGCCATTACCGTGGTGCTGGCTGCCGCAACGATATGGGTATTGGCCAGATTCACGGTATGGGGCCGGCAGTTCTGGGCCTTGACTGCACCGTACTTCTCTCCACGCCGCCAATGGCGCCCCCTGGCCGCACTAGCCCTTATCCTGTTCCTGACTTTATGCGCAGTGCGCCTGGAAGTCCTGTTCTCGACCTGGTACAACACCATGTACACCGCGCTGCAAAAGCTGGACAGCAGCGGGTTCTGGGCAGCCATGCTGCTGTTCGCCGTTCTGGCCGCCATCCATGTCGTGCGTTCGCTTATCGACTTCTACATGCAACAGGCATTCACCATCCGCTGGCGGGTCTGGCTTAACGAAAAACTACTGGGACTATGGCTGGATAGGCAGTCCTACTACCGCAGCCAGTATCTGGACACCCCGGTCGACAACCCGGACCAGCGCATACAGCAAGACGTCGCAACCTTTGTCGACATGTCGCTCTCGCTATGCATGGGTGTGATCAACGCGCTGGTCTCCACCTTTGCCTTCACCCTGATCTTGTGGAATTTGTCGGGGCCGCTGTCGGCATTCGGCCTGGAGGTGCCGCGCGGCATGGTCTTTCTGGTCTTTGCCTACGTATTGATCGCCACGGTATTCGCCATCAAGATCGGCCGGCCGCTTATCTCGCTGAACTTCCTGAACGAGCGCTTCAACGCCGACTATCGATATGCCCTGGTCAGGCTGCGCGAATATTCGGAAAGCATCGCCTTCTATGCCGGGGAAAAAGTGGAAGGCGCGCTGTTGCGCAGCCGCTTCGCCCACGTCATCAATAATGCCTGGGCCATTGTGTACCGGTCGCTGAAGTTCCTGGGGTTCAACTTTTCGGTCACGCAGGCGGCGGTGGTGTTTCCATTCATCATCCAGGCACAACGATTCTTTTCCAAGCAGATCAGCCTGGGCGACCTGATGCAAACCGCCCAGGCTTTCGGACGCCTGCAAGATAACCTGTCGTTCTTTCGCAATGCCTACGACAGTTTTGCCACTTACCGCGCCACGCTGAATCGACTGACCGGTTTCGCCAAGGCCATCACCGACGCCGGCGATCTGCCGGAACCGGATCTACGGGTACACGGATCCACGCTGGCCCTGCACGACTTGTCGGTCAGCACGCCCTCCGGCATGCTTTTGCTGAAAGGGCTGGACCTTGAAATCGGCCCACGCCAACCACTACTTATACGCGGCCCCTCAGGTTCGGGCAAAACCACCCTGCTGCGTGCCGTGGCTGGCCTGTGGCCTTATTGCCAGGGAAGCATCGTTCGTCCCGCAGGCGCTGCGCTGTTCTTGTCGCAAAAGCCCTATCTGCCGCTGGGCAGCCTGCGCGATGCTCTGTACTACCCACAGCAAACTGCCGACTTGAATTCAGCCCATTCCGACGAACGCGCCGCGCGTATCCTGGCCATGGTGCAACTAGGACACCTGACTGCGCGCCTGGATCAGGTCGATGACTGGGGCCGCATCCTGTCACTGGGCGAGCAGCAAAGGCTGGCCTTTGGCCGCCTGCTGCTGGCTGCGCCGCAGGCCGCCTTTCTGGACGAAGCCACCTCGGCCATGGATGAGGGGCTGGAAGACGCCATGTACCGCTTGGTGCGCGAACACTTACCCGATACCGTGCTGCTAAGCGTGGGTCACCGCAGCACATTGTTAACCCACCATGCGCTCCAGTTGACCCTGAAAAACGACGGTCAGGGTGGCTGGGAATTGACCGACACGCCAAACACGGCATCCGCCTGATACCATAAGGCCGGCCAATGACGCGAGAACTTGTTCAGCACCCGCGTCCGGCTACACTGCGAACGCACAACTTTACGAGCATCGAGCGATGAATTATTTTTTTATCAAGCACCTGCACATGACGGCCGCCGGCCTGAGCATTATCTTTTTCATTATCCGGGCCTATTGGTCGGTATCGGGTTCAGGGCTGCTGCAAGGCCGTTTCGTCAAGATCGCACCGCACATCATCGACACGGTTCTGCTGGTTTGCGGGATAATTCTGGCCGCCATGATAGGCCCGGAACAACCCTGGATCCTGGCGAAAATCATTGCGCTGATCCTGTACATAGGCGTGGGCACTATTGCGATTAAGCGGGGCAAGACGCCAGCATCGCGTGGCGTTGCGGCGCTGATTGCCATTGCCATTTTCTTCTATATTGTTGGCGTGGCCATCAACCACAACCCCATGTCCTGGCTGGCTTGACCCTTCCGGCCATCAAGGCAAGACGGCCGCGCTCGCTGCGGCCTACCAGTTTCCCAACAGGCTTTGCACCGCCAGGCTGCTGCCCGCCACCGCAAGCCATACACCCAAGCCCAGGGCAATGGGACGCAGGCCGGCGCTGGCCATGCGCCTTAAGTCGGACGACAAGCCTATGGCTGTCAGGGCAACCACGATAAGCAACTGCGCCGCCAGATGAATACCGGCATTCATCTGCTGGGGAATCAGACCCGTCGAGCGCAAGGCCGAAGCCACCAGAAACCATAATATGAACCAGGGAAAAATGCGTACCAGGCTAAAGCCCGACGTACCCTGCTTCTTTTCGCGCCAGGCCACCCATAGAGCCAGCACCAGGCACACCGGAATGATCAGGGTCGCACGGGTCAGCTTGACGATGGTGGCGTAATCGCCCGCCGCCGTGCTGTAGCTATAGCCTGCGGCCACGACGGAAGACGTGTCATTGATGGCTGTGCCGGCCCACATGCCAAAACCCAGATCCGACAAAGACAGCCAATGCCCCAGCATGGGGAAGACCAGCACCGCCACGATGTTGAATATAAAGATGGTGGAAATCGCGAACGCGGTTTCGTGATCTTCGGGCTTGATAATAGGCGTGACCGCCGCGATGGCCGAGCCGCCGCAAATGGCCGTACCCACGCCGATCAGGGTTTTAAGCCTGGAAGGTATGCCCAGCCATTTGCCCAGCACGCTGGCTGTACCGAATGCCACGGCAATGGTCACAAGCGTGACCCAAAGCGATTCCAAGCCCGTCTGGGCGACCTGCTGAATGCTCAGCCCGAAACCCAGGGCAATAATGGACCATTGCAATACCTGCCTGGAAGCGAACTGTAGACCCGGTTTGAATACCGGCCCGACGCCCACTGTATTGCGTATAGCGATGCCCAGCAAAATACCAAAAACCGGCCCGCCTATGATAGGTACCCAGCGGCCCAACATCATGGCGAACACCCCCACCGCCACGGCAAGCGCCAGGCCGTACAGAGGCGATGGCGCCCGTGGCGCCGCACCGGTTCGTCGACCACGCCCGAAAAACAAGTCCTTGGGAGCCGAAACAATCGAGGAAGAGGAAATTGCCGACACAGAGGTGGTAGCGGGTGCGGGGTCAATCATATTAAATAGGCATTTGATAATAACTTGTAGTTATTTTAAACAGCCCATATCAATAAGAAAATTAACTAATACTTAATTACAGTATAAAATTTATTGATGATTGGAATCAGCATCAGACAGCTTGAGGTTTTTGTGGCGATTGCCGCCGCAGGCACCGTGCGCGCCGCAGCGCAACGACTGTTCGTTACTCAGCCGGCCGTCAGCATGGCCTTGTCAGAACTGGAACGCCAACTGAACGCCCAGTTGTTCGACCGCGAACGCGGACGGCTGCACCTTAGTCCTCGCGGCAAGGAGCTCTTGCCCATGGCCCAGGAGATCATCGAACGGCTGCACGAGATGATGCGCCAGACCGGCGAGCAGCCATTGGCGCTGACGGGCGAACTGCGCGTGGGCGCCAGCAACACCATAGGCAATTACCTGGTCGGCGACCTGCTGGGCCCTTTCGTGGCGCTACATCCGGCGGTTTCGCTGCATGTCAGTGTCGAAAACACCGACACCATCGCGGCCGGCCTGCTGGCCCATCGCATCGATGTCGGCTGCGTCGAAGGCCCGGTCAATCATCCACAACTCGAAGTCCTGCCCTGGCGCGACGACGCACTGGTTATTTGTGCTGCCCCATTGCACCCACTGGCCCAGTCCGGCGAGCTTAAAGCCAGACACTTCAAGGACGCCAAATGGATATT
>DATCYE010000381.1:0-6121 GCA_036570485.1 Pusillimonas sp.
TGGGCCTTGCTGGTGGTTCGCGAACTGCTGTTGGGCCCCAAGCGCTTCACTGACTTGCGCAAGGGGCTTGCGACCATCAGTCCCAATGTGCTTGCGCAGCGGCTGAACGAACTGGAGAACACCTCGGTGGTTGTGCGGCGCAGGCTGCCGCCTCCGGCGGCGTCCTGGGTTTATGAACTGACAGATTGGGGAAAAGAACTGGAGCCCGTCGTACTGCAATTGGCTCGCTGGGGGGTACGCTCGCCCTCGTTCCTGCGCGGGGGCAAGCTGGGCGCCGATTCGCTAATGCTTTCCTTCAAAGTCATGTTCGACCTGGATCGCGCCAAAGGCTTGTCGTTCTGCATACAACTGGAATTCGGCGACGACGTCTTTTACGCAGAGCTAGCAGATGAGCAATTGAATATCGCCCGGGGCGAAGCCCGCCATCCCCAAGCATCGATCCGATCCGATCCCCAAACCGTGCTTCACCTGGCCTTTGGCAAAGCCAGCCTGGATGCGGCGATCAAAGATGGCAAGGTGCATTGCAGCGGCAGCCATTCCGCCCTCGAGCAATTCTTCAGTTGCTTCGCTCTGCCGGAACGTGCCCCGGATATGACTGACGGGCTGGACAATAGCGCAGCACCATCTACGGAACGTGCTAGTCGTCGGTAAAGGGCTGGATCAGTTGCATGGCCAACTCGGCCTGATCTTTGCGCACCATCAGCGTTTGCGCATTCAGACTGTTCGCGATCGGACCGGGATACATAGCGCTGAACGCGCCGCCGCTCATCAAGAAGGAAATACCGTAGGCTTGCATCAGTGACCCTATGACTGCGGCTTCGGACTCCGATTTTGGGCGATAGATTGGTATCATATTTATTTACCCCCTCTTTTCATTACGCCTGCAACGATCTTAAAGGTTTCAGAGCCGGGCGTCTTGTGTATACCATCCACGCCGGAGCAACACATTCCATGGCTGTTTTCAATATCAACTCAATAGTGCAAGATCTGCATGCCGTTCGACAGGATTGGCGCGCGTCTCAGCAGCGCTCCCGCGAACCGGGCGGGCGCGAATTCCCTTCACCGCAAGCCATTGCGCATATTCTGGACGACCTGAAAGGCGTGCTGTTTCCCATGCGTCTGGGCCCACTGGATCTACGCCAGGAAAGCGAAAACTTCTACGTCGGTCACACTCTGGACTCCGCCCTGCACGCCCTACTGGGCCAGGCGCGGCTGGAAATGCGCTATCAACTGCGCCACGAACAGCACAACGAAAATCACATAGAAGAAAAAGCCATCGCGGCGATACAGACCTTTGCCGACGCCCTGCCTGAAATCCGCCGCCAGCTCGATGCCGATATGCTGGCCGCCTTTCAGGGCGACCCAGCCGCGCGCAACGTAGACGAGGTTTTACTGTGCTACCCCGGCGTGCTGGCCATGATCCATCACCGCATTGCTCATGAGTTCTACAAACTGGAGCTGCCTTTGCTGGCGCGCCTGTCATCCGAACTGGCACACTCCAAGACCGGTATCGACATTCACCCCGGTGCACAGATCGGCCCCAGCTTCTTTATCGACCACGGCACGGGCGTAGTCATCGGTGAAACCGCCATCATCGGCCAGCGGGTGCGTATCTATCAGGCCGTTACCTTGGGGGCCAAGCGCTTTCCCACGGACTCTAACGGTAAGCTCGAAAAAGGCCTGCCGCGCCACCCTATTGTGGAGGACGATGTCGTTATTTATGCCGGCGCCACGATATTGGGCCGGGTAACACTGGGACGCGGCTGCACCATAGGCGGCAATGTTTGGCTGATCAACGACGTGCCTCCCGGCGGTCACGTTACCCAGGCCGATTCGCAAGGCACGCGAACCTGCGATCCCGCAGCGGCCGACTCGCCCACTTAAGCCTGACCTGGCGGCGGGTCCAATTAAATGGCCCGCTTAACCGCCCCGGCATGGATCAGTGGCAATCGGCAACCACTTGATCCAGGTAGACCTCGAAAGCGATATCGCGCACCCTTTTCCGAGTCAGGGCCGCCAGGTGGCGCGTAGCCTTCCATTCACGCGTCAAACCCTTAAGCACAGCTAGGGTGCGGGCATCGTCCGCCCGCAACACAAAGGTCAAGGGCGCAGCGGGCCCCGGCGGCAGGCTGGCAGAAAACTTCTTCCATTCGGGCAGTTTCAACAACTCTTTCAGCATGACATCGTCGTGTACCGCCGCATCGCATCCGCCCGTGCGCAGGGCCAACAAGGAATCGGCAGGCGCCTTGAAGACTATTTCGACGGCTCCGTACTGCCGTGTCAGAGCGCCCACATACCGCCCGCCCTCGGACAAGCAAACAGTACGGCCTTTTAATTGCTGCCAGGATTTGATGTCGGTGTCGGTTCGCATAATGGCCATAGGGCCGGCAGCATAGCCGGTGGGTACCGACACGAAGGATGCGGGCACCTTATCATCCGGGCCGATGGCGGCAAGCGCCAGCCTGGGCTCAGGCGTTTTCCAACCCGCGCTTTGCTGAATGGCTGTCTTGCCAGGCACCGCAAGCAACTGGGCCTGCACCTTGGCAGCCAGTTCTTCGGCCAGCGCGGTATCGATGGCTTCGGGCGTGCGCACTTTGGAGCCGCCCACAAAAGGCGGCACAACATAATGCATGCCCACCACCAGGCGGGCCGCCGCGTCATCTTGCCCGGCTATGTCAGTCGGATCTGCCTGCACGATGCGATCGAGCGCTGCGGGATTGGCTTGAGCCCCGGCTGCCGCTGCGAACGCAGGTATAGCGACCAGCATCCCCCAGGCCAGCGTTGACAACACGGCACGGTATGCGCCCTGCCGCCACGCCCACTGTCGGCTTGCCACTCCTGGTCTCATATCGATCACACGTATTGATAACGCAAAAGGCGGCGCTTCAGATTTTCCAGTATGACCTGGTCGATCAGCGTCGCCAAAATGGCAATGGTCAGAATATTGGCCATCACCCCTATCATGTCGGCGGTTTCACCGGCGTAGGCCAGGGAACGCCCCAGACCCTGACCGAAGCCAATCAGCATTTCGGCCGAAATAAGCGCCCGCCAGGCATTGCCGAAGGCCAATTGCGCACCGGTAATCAATTCAGGCATGACAGCGGGCAGGTAAACGCGGCGCAGCATGTCCCATCGGCCCGCACCCATTACGCGGGCGGCCGACACATGCACGTTCAGCACGCTCTCGGTTGCATTCATTACCGAGAGCGCGGCCGGAAAAAATGCCGCCAGCGCGATCACGACAATAATCGGCATATTGCCAAAGCCCATCATGATCAAAAACAGCGGTACCCATGCAATCGAAGGAATCGACTGCAGGATGATGATGGCCGACTTCAGGACTTCGCGGAAAAAGAACAGCACCCCGCCCGCCAGGCCAAACCCCACGCCAAACAACAGGGCCGCCCCGTAGCCGAAGCCCAGGCGGGTCAGGCTGCCCGGCAGACTGGCGCGAAATTCGGAGCTCTGTATATCGTTCCACAAGCGCACAAACACCCTGGGTACGTCGGGCATCAGGAAATCCGGCAGAAACCATGCGGCAACCTGCCAGAACAACAAAATGGACAGCACGGCTACAACCATGGCCAGTTTTTTTCTATAACCGGAAATACGAATCTGGGTGCTCATGTAGGCTTCAAAATACAAGGTGGCCGGTCACGGCCGGCCACCTTAGGAAAAGATGGAATCTTGCGCCATGACTATGCGCAAGAAGGTTGGGCGCTTCGGCTGTTGGGCCGAAAGCGGGGCCATTTTATAGCTTGCGCGCCTTTTGCCATTCCAGATCGATGATCTTGCTGACGTCGAAGGCTTTGCCATCGCGCGTTTTCAAAGAACCCTGCGCTTGCATAATGTCGGCGATTTCCTGCATGCGCGCCTGTTCCTGTTCGGTCAGGATAGGGCTGAAAGTCTGGCTCTTGATAGCGTCGCGAATAATATCTTCACGCGGCAGATCACCATGCTTCAATGTCTTGAGCGTAGGCTCGGCAATAAAGTAGCTGGCGATCAGCTTGGCGGCCTCTTCAGGCTTGTTCTGCAGCAGCTCGATCGCTTCGCGTTGCGCATCCAGCGACTTCCAGACGTCGTCCTTGCGCTTCTTCAGCGTATCGCCCGAGGTGATCACCACCATGCAGGGGAAAGGCCATACCTGGCCGACTTCGTAGATTTGCGTCACCGGTGCGATCAACTGGGCGATGCGCGCCTGCGGTTCGAACAAGAAGGCTGCATCGACGCGCTTGCCGACCAGCGACTGCACGGCAACCTGCGGACTAACGCCCATGATGGACAGGTCATCAGGCTTCAGACCCGCGTCTTTCAGCACCACGCCTTTCAGTACGGTGTCGGCGGTGCTGCCTTCTTTTTGCGAAGCCAGTGTGTGGCCCTTCAGGCCGGCAACGTCCTTGATCCCGCTATCGTCACGCACGACAATGGCGTGAAAGCCATGCTGCGCACCGCCAACCACTTTAAGGTCAGCACCCTTGGACGACCACGAAGCGGCGTTGGTAAAGCCCAGCACACCGGTATCAAGTTGGCCGCCAACAATGGCCTTGATCAGGTCGGTACCCGACTTGAACTCCACCATTTCGACATCCAGGCCATGCTTTTTGTAAAAGCCGCCTTCGTAGGCGGCGATAGCCTGTGCGTCATCCATGACGCGCAAATAACCCACCTTGAACTTATCGGCGGCGAAAGCCGGCCCCGAGAACGCAACGGCGGCCAGAACCGGCAAAATCAAACGTGACAATTTCATGCTGCAACTTCCTCTAGTATTAATGTTTCTGCGGCTTCATCCTGTTCGGCATGTATCCCCAGCAGACCCAAAATTTCGCGCCGCATTGCTGCGAACTCCGACAAATCGTGTGTTTTCTCGTGACGAGACAGATTGAATTCCTTCAATACCGTGGCCGGCCTGGGGCCAAATACAAGGATGCGGTCAGCCAGGAAAAGGGCCTCGTCCACATCGTGAGTAACCAGCAACACGGTAGGACCGGCTTCGCGTATCAGGGTGCGCAAGGCATCTTGCAAAGTCATGCGCGTAAGCGCATCGAGCGCGCCGAAGGGTTCGTCCAGCAGCAGCGCCTTGGGGTGCGAAATAAATGCTCTGGCCAATGCCGCGCGCTGGCGCATGCCGCCCGAGACCTGATGCGGGTAGTAGGCTTCAAAGCCTTTCAGGTTGACTTTGCTTAACCATTCATGCGCCTGGCGCAACGCCTGCTGCCTGTCTGTCTTTTGGAATTCCAGGGCCAACGCCACGTTTTGCGCCAGCGTCAGCCAGGGGTAGAGGGCGTTTTCCTGAAACATCAGCGTGCGCTCGGGGTGCGGCCCTTGTATGGGCTTGCCGTCGGCCAGGATGGCACCCGCGCTGGGCTTTTCCAGTCCTGCGGCAATATGCAACAAAGTGGATTTGCCGCAGCCCGAAGGGCCGACCAGGGCGACAAGTTCGCCATCGTCAATGTCACGGCTGAAGTTCTCGATGACGTGAAGTCCGGAGAAATTCTTTTCTATATTCTGGAAAGACAGCTTCATAAGAGTTCGATTTACCATTTGGTTATATCGAACTGTAACGACCGCTTTAATGCCTAACAAGAATTTTTATTGTCTTTACTTATAGCCGCAGGAAATATAAAAACAGCTTTATGCCTAGACCGGCGGTATGAAGGGCTGGGGGCGGTTCATCCCGTGATATTCAGGATTTGGAATCATATCTGTACCTATGGCCATGCGATTCGACATGTTGTAAAAAGCCACGGTATCGGCCAGATCGAAAATATCTTCTTGATTCAAGCCCACCGCTCGTAAGGCCTGACGGTCTTCCTCAATCACTTGTTCGGGCTTTTTGGTCAGCTTCCAGGCAAAGTCCAGCATGGCGCGCTGACGCGGGTCCAATTGCGCCACACGGTAATTCATGACCATCATTTCGCCCAGTTGCGGGTCGCCCGATAACGCGCGCACCGCCTGACCGTGCGCAACCAGGCAGTAATAACAATGGTTGGCGCTGGACACCACCACCGCAATCATTTCCCGCTCAAGCTTGCTAAGGCCCGAGGGCGCCAGCATCAGCTCGTTATACATCGCCATGAAATTGCGCAGCTTGTTGGGCCGCAAGCTGTAGGCGGCCAGAACA
>DATCYE010000382.1:0-8220 GCA_036570485.1 Pusillimonas sp.
CCATGGGCTCGCCGCTGGCGCAATAGGCGTCGATTTCCGTTTCGGTCAACGTTTTGAAGCGTACTTCGGTAATGGATACGTCTTCCCGCAGGCCGTCGACTGTAGCCAGTACGACGGCCGTATGCACCGCATGGACGCGACCCGACAGGCGGGCTAGCAAGCGTCGCGCATGGCTGACATCGTCGGGCTTGCCCAAGACGTCGTTGTCCAGGATGACGGTGGTGTCGGCCGACAAAACAGGCGTGTTTGCGTTCAGGGTCAAGCCGTGAACGGTTTGGCCATTGTGTGCGGCCAGCCAGTTGCGCGCGCGCAGCGCCTTCTCGCGTGCGGTCCGGCGTACGTAAACCTGGGGCGCCTCCCCGGCAAGGCGCGGTTCGTCTTCGCCGGGGGCCGCGGGCACGTTCAGCACTTCGTGCCTTGCGCCCATTTGCAGCAGGATTTCATGGCGGCGCGGGCTGGCCGAAGCCAGATAGATGAAGGGCAGGGCAAGTGTCGCAGACACCTTACGAGACCTTAAGTATCTTCATGCCGTTGGTGCCGCCGCTGTTGCTGTAGAAATCACCCTTGGTCAGGATGATCCAGTCGCCTTTTTTAAGCAAAGACTGCTCTTTGAGCAGTTCGATGGCTTTTTCGCTGACCTGCGCGGGATCGATCTTGGCGGCATCGAAGGGAACCGTATATACCCCGCGAAACATGGCGGCGCGCCGTTGGGTGGCCGGGTGGCGGGTATAGCAATAAATAGGCACGCCCGAGCGTATGCGCGACATGATGAGCGGCGTATGTCCGCTTTCGGTCAGGCTGATGATGGCCTTGACGCCTGGGAAGTGGTTGGCCGCATACATGGTGGCCAGCGCGATGGTTTCGTCGCAGCGTGTAAAGGTTTCACCCAGGCGGTGTTGCGAGCGAGTGGTGGTGGGCTCTTGCTCGGCGCCCAGGCACACGCGTGCCATGGCCGCGACCGCTTCGACCGGGAACTGCCCCGATGCGCTTTCGGCCGACAGCATGACCGCGTCGGTATAGTCCAGCACGGCGTTGGCTACGTCAGAGACCTCGGCCCGGGTTGGCATAGGACTGGAAATCATTGATTCCATCATTTGCGTGGCGGTGATCACCAGCTTGTTGTGCGTGCGCGCATGCTGGATGATGCGCTTTTGTATGCCCACCAGGCGGGCATCGCCCACTTCCACGCCCAGGTCGCCGCGCGCGACCATGACGCCGTCGCTGACCTTGATGATGGCGTCCATGGCACGGTCATCGGCCACGGCTTCGGCACGTTCGATCTTGGCGATGATCCAGGCTTTGCTGCCCGCTTCCTGAACCAGCTTGCGCGCTTCCTGGATGTCGCTGCCGTAGCGCGGAAACGACACGGCAACGTAATCCATGTCCAGTTCCGCTGCCAGCTTGATGTCTTCCTTGTCTTTGTCGGTCAGGCTGGGGGCCGAAATGCCGCCGCCGCGCCGGTTGATGCCTTTGTTGTTGGACAGCGGGCCGCCTACGGTGACCACGGTATGAACCGAGTTTTCGTCGACATTCTCGACCACCAGCACAACCCGGCCGTCGTCCAGCAGAAGCTCGTCGCCGGGATGGCAATCTTTGACCAGGCTGGGGTAGTCGATGCCGACGA
Organism: Pusillimonas sp.; assembly: GCA_036570485.1. GTDB lineage: Bacteria > Pseudomonadota > Gammaproteobacteria > Burkholderiales > Burkholderiaceae_B. The sequence goes on from DATCYE010000382.1 coordinate 1,625, forward strand.
TGGTTTCATCGCCTTCGTCGGTGGGGTGCAGGTTGGACAGCGAGAAAGCTTGTCCCACCTTCAGGGTAACTTTGGTGTTCTTAAAACGCGCGATCCGTATCTTGGGGCCTTGCAGGTCGCCCATGACGGCCACATACTTGCCGTGCTTTTCTGCTATCGAGCGGACCAATTCAGCTCTTTCGCGGTGATCGTCTGCCTTGCCGTGTGAAAAATTCAGGCGGGCTACGTCCATGCCGGCCAGGATCAGTTGTTCTATTTTTTCGGGGCTGGAGCTGGCGGGTCCGAGAGTGGCTACGATTTTGGTCCGGCGTTTTGTCGTCATGTCTAAGGTTGTAATTATGGGTGTGGTTGAAAGGGTTTAAGCGCGGTGATAGGGATGACCGGTCATGATAGCCCAAGCCCGATACAGCTGCTCGGCAAGCACGATGCGCACCATGGGGTGGGGTAAGGTCAATGACGAAAGCCTAAGCAAGCCCTGGCAACTGCGTTTCAGATCGGCGTCCAGGCCGTCGGGGCCGCCTATCAGGAAAGCAATGTCTTGCCCGCCGCCGCGCCATTTTTCAAGCTCATGCGAAAGGGCCATGGTGGTGATGTCTTTGCCGTGCTCGTCCAGCGCGATGCGTAGCGCATTGGGCGCTACGGCGGCTTCGATGCGGCGGGCTTCGGCCTGCATCATTTGCGCGGGTGTCTTGCCCAAGGTGCGCGGTTCGGGTTTGACTTCTTTCAGTTCCAGCAAGCAGTCCGACGGAAGGCGTCGTGCATAGTCGCGCCATGCGGTATCGACCCAGTCGGGCATGCGCATGCCCACGGCCACGACGATCAGTTTCATTGGCCGCGCTCCTGATGGTTATTCGTCGTCGTCGTAGTCGTATGTTTCTGGAATGCCGGGCTGGGTGGACTGCGGCAGCAGTTTGGCCCGGACCGGCTTGCCGCCCCAGATTTCTTCCAGGTTGTAGTACTGGCGGACCATGGGTTGCATGCAGTGCACGACGATGTCGCCCAGATCGACCAGCACCCATTCGCCGGTATCTTCGCCTTCGAAGGCAATGATGGGGATTTTATGTTCACGGGCGCGATCAGCCACGCTGGATGCCAGCGAGCGGGTCTGGCGGTTGGACGAACCGCTGGCAATGACGACGCGATCAAAGAGCCCCGTAATGTGGGATGTATTGAAGATCTTGATGTCTTGCGCTTTGACGTCTTCAAGAGCGTCTATGACCAGGCGTTGCAGTTTTTGAATATCCATGGGGTAACTATACCGTGAGACGTTAAGCGGCAGGGGCTCGATAAAGCCCATTTTGTTCAATATATTGCGCGACAGCAACATCGAGCAAGCCGTCGGTGGGCTCACCACTGGCTATTTGCCGGCGTATGAGTGTGGATGAGATGGAAATGGGTTGAAAAGACAGTGTGATCAGATCGCGACCCAGTAGGTCAAGGTGTTCGCGCAAGGCCGGCGGCGCGTCCAGCGGCGTTCCCGGGCGTTGGGCGACTGCGATCCGGACGCGCTCGGCGATGTCGCGCCAGCGGTGCCAGGAGCAGAAATTACGTAATTGGTCGGAGCCCAGTATCCAGTGGTAATCCGGGCCTTTCGGTAATTGTTCGAGCGTGTCGATAGTGTAGGTTTTTCCGCCGCGCTGGATTTCCAGCGGATTGATCCGCAAGCCCGGATGCGCTCGAATCGCCAGATTCAACATTGCCAATCGCTGTTCGCCGTTGCTGGCCAGCGGGCTGCGCTGCCAGGGCTGGGCAGCCGGTATGAGCTCGACTTGGGCAAGATCGAGCGACTGCAAGGCCGTGGTCGCCAGCGCGATATGAGCCAGATGAACGGGGTCGAAGCTACCGCCCAGCAGGCCGATTTTTATAGCCATTCGCGCGGCTTGAGGTAATCGGCAAGCGCCGCTTCCGGGCTGTCTGCCGGAGGCGTCCAGTTGTAGCGCCATTGGGCAAGAGGGGGCATGGACAGCAAGATGGATTCTGTGCGCCCGCCCGACTGCAAGCCGAACAGCGTGCCACGATCGAACACCAGGTTGAATTCCACATAGCGTCCACGCCGGTAGGCCTGGAAGTCGCGTTGTTTGTCGGTGTATTCCATGTGCCGGCGCTTTTCGACGATGGGCATATAGGCGTTCAGGAAGCAGTCGCCCACCGAACGCGTAAGCGCAAAGGATTGGTCGAATCCACCTTCATTCAGGTCGTCGAAGAACAGCCCGCCGATACCGCGCGTTTCATCGCGGTGTTTCATGTAGAAGTATTCGTCGCACCACTTTTTATAGGCGGGGTATTTGTCGTCGCCGAAAGGCTGCACCGCGTCGTGGCAGACCTGGTGGAAATGGCGCGCATCGTCTTCGAAGGGATAGTAAGGGGTCAGGTCCAGCCCGCCTCCGAACCAGAATACGTCATCGTCGTTGCTGCCTTGCGCGGCGTGTGCAACAAAGAGGCGAACATTCATGTGGGTGGTGGGCACATAGGGATTGCGCGGATGCAATACCATGGACACGCCCATGGCCTCCCAGGAGCGGCCCGCCAGTTCCTTGCGGTGGGCGCTGGCCGAGGGCGGCAGGGTTTTGCCCTGTACGTGGCTGAACAGGACTCCTGCGCGCTCGAATAGCGATCCGCCTTCCAGATAGCGCGACAGTCCGCCGCCGCCTTCGGCGCGAGTCCATTGATCGGACTGGAAAGGGGTGCCGCCGGCATCTTCCAGGGCTTGAACGATGCGGGCCTGCAGATCCAGAAAATAGTCGTATACGTTGGAAATGGGTACAGTCATTCGGCTTCCTTGCCGCCCCCTTGGGGGAGCGGCGTTTGCTTTCAGGTGCTTGCGCCGGGCAGAGCCCGCCAGCCGATATCGTTACGATACTGCTGGCCGTCGAAATGCGTTTGGGCCACAGCGGCGTAGGCGGCCGCCTGCGCGCGCTTGACCGAGTCGGCAAGCACCGTTACACATAGAACGCGCCCGCCGGACGTCTTCAGTACGCCGTTGTCCAGGGTGGTGCCGGCATGGAACACCACGCACTCGTCGGTGTCTTTGGGTAAACGGCTGATCACGTCTCCGGTACGCGGTGTGCCAGGATAGTCTTTGGCGGCAAGAACCACGCCCAGCGCGCTGCGGCGATCCCATTCAATAGCAGCTTCGTCCAGCCGGCCTGTGACGGCCAACTCGAACACCTGGGTCAGGTCGTTTTTGATGCGCATCATGATGGGCTGGGTTTCAGGGTCGCCCATGCGGCAATTGAATTCAAGCACTTTCAGTGAGCGCGTAGAGTCGGCGCCCGGCCCGATCATGAGCCCCGCATACAGGAAACCGGTATAAGGTATGCCGTCTTTGGCCATGCCCGCCATGGTGGGCTGTATGACTTCGCGCATGATGCGGTTGTGTAGGGCCGGTGTAATGACGGGGGCGGGCGAATAAGCACCCATGCCGCCGGTGTTGGGGCCCTGGTCGCCGTCGTTCAGGCGTTTGTGATCCTGGCTGGTCGCCAGAGCAAGCACATGCATGCCGTCGCACATCACGATAAAGCTGGCTTCTTCGCCCAGCAGACACTCTTCGATGACTACGCGGGCACCGGCGGCGCCGAAGGAACCGTCGCCCAGCATCTGATCCACAGCCTGCTGTGCTTCGGCCACGCTGCCCGCAACCACCACCCCCTTGCCGGCAGCCAGGCCGTCGGCCTTGATGACGATGGGGGCACCTTGTTCAGCAATGTAGGTCTTGGCCAGGGCCGGGTCGGTAAAGGTCTGGTAGGCCGCCGTGGGTATGCTGTGGCGCACCATGAAGGCCTTGGCGTAATCTTTAGAGCTTTCTAGTTGCGCCGCCGCTTGGGTGGGACCGAATATTTTCTGGCCCGCCGCGCGGAAGGCATCGACTACGCCGGCGGCCAGCGGTGCTTCGGGGCCGACCACGGTGTAGGCGATGTTTTCTTGCTTGGCAAAGGCCACAGGTTCGTCGATGGTCGTTAACGCCACGTTCTTGATATGCGGCGAGTTGGCGGTGCCGCCGTTGCCCGGAGCGACATAAACGGTTTGAATGCGAGGGGACTGCGCCAGGCGCCAGGCCAAAGCGTGTTCGCGGCCACCGCCACCGATTACCAGTAATTTCATAGTTTGAGCCAGCTGTTGCCGTGAGGCGAATTAATGTAAAAATGAAACGGACGCCACCGTTAGCATCAGTCGGATTCGTCGAATGCGGCGGTAGTGTATACCTCTTGCACGTCGTCCAGCCCTTCGAGCGCATCCAGCATTTTCTGCATTTTGACGGCGTCGTCGCCGGTCAGTTCGGTTTCGCTTAGGGCCTTCATGACGACATCCTGCACTTCGGGTGTCAGCGAGGCCTGTTCGAAAGCCGCTTTGACGGCGGGGTAGTCGTTGGGCGCGCAGATGACTTCGATCATGCCTTCCTCGTCGGTCTGGATGTCTTCGGCGCCGGCGTCCAGCCCGATTTCCATGACCTGTTCCTCGGAGGTTCCGGGGGCGAACAGGAACTGACCGCAATGCTTGAACATAAAAGCGACCGAGCCTTCCTGGCCCAGATTGCCGCCGTTCTTGCTGAGTGCGTGGCGCACTTCGGCCACGGTGCGGATACGGTTGTCGGTCATGCAGTCGATGATGACGGCAGCGCCGCCGACGCCGTAGCCTTCGTAGCGGACCTCTTCGTAATTGGTGCCGTCGGCCCCGCCAGCGCCGCGTTGAACGGCACGCTGGATGTTTTCCTTGGGCATGTTGGCTGCGGTACCCTTGTCCCAAGCCATGCGCAGGCTTGGGTTGGAATCGGGGTCGGGGCCGCCGGCGCGGGCCGCGACCGTGATTTCACGAATGATTTTTGTCCAGAGCTTGCCTCGTTTGGCATCTTGGCGACCTTTTCGGTGCTGGATGTTCGCCCATTTACTGTGACCGGCCATAAAGTGTCATGAATTAGAAGATAAAGAAGCTCATTTTACCCGTGCAGAGTAAAGAGCGTCGAATTACACTTGGGCTTCTCTTTAGCCCGCATCCGGAAAGGTAAAGAATATGGCCGACCCCATACTTATTGCAAAAAATACAAACATAGAATCGGTGCTGCTTCCCGAGTTGGCAAATCGCCATGGCTGTATCACCGGAGCGACGGGAACCGGCAAAACCGTAACATTGCAGGTTCTTGCCCAGGCTTTCTCCCGTATCGGGACGCCGGTGTTCATGGCCGACGTCAAGGGCGATCTAAGCGGTATATCGCAGGCTGGCGTCAGCAGTGAAAAACTCAAGCAAAGGCTGGCCAAGCTTGACCTACCGGAACCTGCCTGGGGTAGTTGCCCGGCGGTTTTTTGGGATATCTTCGGTGAGCAGGGGCATCCGGTGCGGGCCACGGTATCCGATATGGGCCCCTTGCTGCTGGCTCGCATGCTGGAATTGAACGACACCCAAGAAGGGGTGCTAAGCCTGGTTTTCAAGGTGGCCGACGACGAGGGGCAGTTGCTGCTCGATCTGAAAGATCTACGCGCCATGCTGCAAAACGTCGCCGACCGGGCCGCCGAATTGCGCACGAACTACGGAAATGTGTCGTCGGCATCCATCGGTGCCATACAGCGCAGCCTGCTGCGCCTTGAGTCCCAGGGTGCGACTCAGTTCTTCGGCGAGCCCATGCTCGATATCTTCGATCTGATCCGTGTCGACGACAAGGGTCGCGGCATTGTCAATATTCTGGCCGCCGACAAGCTCATGCAGTCGCCGCGCTTGTAAGCCGTTTTCCTGCTCTGGATGCTGGCCGACCTGTACGAAGGCCTGCCCGAAGTGGGCGATCCCGAGAAGCCGAAGTTTGTCTTCTTTTTCGACGAGGCCCACCTGCTCTTTAACGATGCGCCTAAGGCCCTGCTTGAAAAAATCGAGCAGGTCGTCAGACTGGTGCGGTCCAAGGGCGTAGGTATTTATTTCGTGACGCAGAACCCGCTGGATATTCCCGAAACCGTGCTGGGGCAGTTGGGCAACCGGGTACAGCATGCGTTGCGGGCGTTTACGCCGCGCGACCAGAAGGCGGTCAAAACCGCCGCACAGACCATGAGGCCCAATCCCGGCCTGGATATCGAGGCGGCCATTACCGAACTGGGTGTTGGCGAAGCACTGGTATCCATGTTGGATGCCAAGGGGCGTCCCATGCCTACCGAGCGTGTCTGGATGATGGCGCCGGGTAGTCGCATAGGGCCGGCCACCGAGGCTGAACGCCAGGCGCTGCGCTCGGCCTCATTGGTGGGGGGCAAGTACGAACAGATCGTGGATCGCGAATCGGCTTACGAGGTTTTGCTGAAACGCAATACTCCCGCGCCGGGCGATGCTGCGCCGAAATCCGGATCGGCTGGCGAACAAGAAGAAAAGGGCGGTTCAGGCGCGGTGGGCATGGTCAGCGATTTTCTATTCGGATCGACCGGCCCGCGCGGTGGGCGCCGTGAAGGTGTTGTGCAATCGGCCGTCAAAAGCGCCATACGCAGCACCGCCACGCAACTGCTGCGGGGTGTGCTGGGTTCTCTTATCGGCCGCCGCAGGTAGGGCCGACTTTTCTTTTTATCGAGGATGTTGTGGCGATCAAAATAGTTGTAGCAGGAAACACCCCAGAGGTCACCCGCAAGTGG
>DATCYE010000383.1:0-3293 GCA_036570485.1 Pusillimonas sp.
CCTGATGAAAGTCCGGCGCAACTGGCTTTGCGTTTATCCATGGCCAAGGCCCAAGCCGTTATCGCAAAGCATCCCGGAGCGGTCGTCATAGGCTCGGATCAGGTGGCGACCGTGGACGGCACGCCCATAGGCAAGCCCGGCTCGTTCGAACGAGCCCGCGAACAGCTTGTACAGCTAAGCGGGCGGACAGTAGAATTTCACAGTGCCCTGTGTGTCAGCGACGGACGCCGCCACCACAGCGACGACATCATTACGTTTTGCCGGTTCCGCACGCTCACAGACGATGAAATCACCCGGTATCTGCGGCTCGAGCAACCCTATGACACGGCGGGCAGTGCCAAGGCCGAAGGCCTGGGTATCGCTCTGATGGACAGCATGCGTTCGGATGACCCCACCGCCATTATCGGCCTGCCGCTTATTGCTCTTGCCCGCATGCTGCGGTCATTCGGCCTTAATCCCCTGGCAACGCCCTAAACGGCGATCCAGTATGCACTGATGCAAGACAAAAAATTTGGAGAAGTTGTGAAATCAGCTGGAACACTGCATTTGATACCTGTGGGCATGGGTTCGACCGCTCCCTCGGCCTGGCTGCCGCAGGCCGTTCAGGAATTGGCCGGACGCCTGACCACCTATATTGCTGAAAATGCCAAAACCGCCCGCGCCTTCCTGAAACTGGTGGGCACGGTTGGGCCTTTGCAGGACATCACCATCCACACGCTGGATAGCAAGGTAGACGCCCAGCAAATGAAGGCATGGCTAAAACCCTTACTCGAAGGCGGCGAAATCGGCCTGGTTTCCGAAGCGGGCTGCCCGGCTGTTGCCGACCCAGGCGCCCGGGTCGTGGCACTGGCCCACACCATGGGCATACGCGTGACGCCCTGGGTGGGGCCTTCATCCATACTGCTGAGCCTGATGGCCAGCGGACTGGACGGCCAGCGCTTCGCTTTCCACGGTTACGCTCCCGTGGATCCGGCCGAGCGGGCCAAACAGTTGCGGGCCTGGGAAAGTGCCTCGCACAAACAAGAACAAACCCAGTTGCTTATCGAAACCCCTTATCGCAACGAGGCCATGTTCGAGACGCTGAAGCAAGCCCTTAAAGACACGACCCGGCTTTGTCTGGCCCGTTCTCTGACGACCGACGACGAATGGGTACGCACCCGCACGATCGCACAATGGAAATCCGCGCCGCCCCCCGATCTGGCCCGCAAACCCACCATCTTCCTGTTCCTGGCCGGACGCTAAGGCTTAATGCGCCAAATGAAAGACCTGACGAATATGGCCATGGCCGATCTACAAGGCGGGATGCACGGCGCAAGGGGCCGCAGCCCGCTGCTGCGCCGGATGGCGCGCTTGGCTGCCTGCATGGCGCTGGCCGCGCTCGGCGCCTGCTCCACCACAGGCCCCAGCGGGCTGGATATAGATCGCAGCATACAAGCCCAGAGCCAGAACAGCCGGGTAGAGTTCGTAGTGCTGCACTACACCTCAGCCGACAACAAGGCATCGCTGAAGATACTGTCCGAACGCAATGTCAGCAGTCACTACCTGATCACCGACGAAGCAAAGCCCCATGTATACCAATTGGTGAATGAAAGCCGCCGGGCCTGGCATGCCGGCGTCAGTCAATGGTATGGACGCACCGACATGAATAGCGGTTCTATCGGTATTGAAATCGTCAATCCGGGCAAGCAGGACGGCGCGTGGGTAGCCTACAACCCCGCACAGATACAAACCCTGGTCACACTGCTGAAAGACATCGTCGCCCGCCACCAGATCAAGCCGCCCAACATCGTCGGCCACAGCGACATTGCGCCGCAACGAAAAATCGACCCCGGCCCAATGTTTCCCTGGCAGGAGCTGGCCCAACAAGGCCTGGGACGCTGGTATGACGACAAGCTGAAACAGACCTATCAGAAAGAGTTTGATTGGAAAGGCCTGCCCGATATCGCCTGGCTGCAACAAGAGCTACGCCGCGTGGGCTACGACGCCCCTTACAGCGGCACGCTGGACAAGGCGACGCGCAACGTACTGGCAGCCTTCCAGATGCACTACCGCCCTGCTCGATACGACGGCCAACCCGACGCCGAAACGCTGGCCATACTGAAAGCGTTGCCCTGAGCAGGCATCAAGAGCGCCGCTGGCGCGCAAAAAAGGCCAGCCGGATCAATAACAGCACGGCCAGCAGCGCAGCATAGACGTAAGGTTCGAAAAAATCGTTCTTGCCGGCCCGAACCAGCCAGAAATGCCACACCGACAAGGCTGCAATGACATAGACGCTGCGGTGCAGCCGCTGCCAGCTGCGGCCTATGCGATGTATCCAGCCGCGTGTGGACGTTAGCGCCAACGCCGCCATGGGTACAAAGGCGATCATGCCCACCGTGATGAAAGTGCGCTGCACCACGTCGCCCCACATCGAGGCCAGCGACCAGCCTCTTTCCCAAAACGCCCAGCCCAATAAGTGCAGGCAGGTGTAAAAGAAGGCAAACAGGCCCAGCATGCGGCGCAGGCGCACCAGCGCGGGTTGATCGACAAGGCGACGCAATGGCGTAATCGACAGGGTAAGCCCCAGCGCCACCAGCGCCCAGATGCCGGACGACCTGATCAGGAATTCGGGCGGGTTCGCCCCAAGGCCGCCGCTGAACCCCAGCCATACCCAGCGCATGAGCGGGTACAAGGCCAGCAGGAAGACCAGCGGCTTGATCCTGCCGACCTGCTTTGCCGTCCAGTGCGGCCTGTCTTTAAGCATTGATGCCCTAATAGTTTTTTCGAAGGTCCAGGCCGGCGTACATCGACGCGACCTGCTCGCCGTAGCCGTTGAATGGCAGAGTTTGGACGCGCGGGGCAAAAAAGCCATCGCCTATGCGGCGTTCGGTGGCCTGGCTCCAACGTGGATGCGGTACATCAGGGTTGACGTTGGCGTAGAAGCCGTATTCGTTGGGTGCGATCTTGACCCAACTGGTAACCGGCATTTTTTCGAGCAGCCGGATCTTGACAATGGACTTACCCGACTTGAAGCCGTATTTCCAGGGAATGGCCACCCGCATGGGCGCGCCGTTCTGATTGGGCAAAACTTTGCCGTACACGCCAAAGACCAGCATGGTCAGCGGATGCATGGCTTCGTCGATGCGCAGGCCCTCGGTATAGGGCCAGTCTATGATGCGATCGTTCAAACCAGGCATATTGCCCGGTTGCACCGCCGTGATGAATTCCACATATTTGGCCTTGCTGGTGGGTTCGACCTGCCGCAGCAGGGTCGACAGCGAATAACCGCTCCAGGGAATCACCATGGACCAGGC
>DATCYE010000384.1:0-1806 GCA_036570485.1 Pusillimonas sp.
GAAATGATTTGGCTGATGTTGCGCGGCGAGCTGCCCGCTGTCGGCCAGGGTGCTTTGCTGGAAGCCGCCCTGATGTCGGCGGTCGATCATGGGCCGCAGGCGCCCAGCATCGCGATTTCGCGCATGGCAATGACTTGCGGCGTCAGCCTGAACAATGCCATGGCCTCGGCGGTGAATGTGCTGGGCGATGTGCACGGCGGCGCCGGCGAACAGGCAGTGGCTTTATATAAAGGGATAGCCGCCGATATCGATGCGGGTACCGAAGAATCCACCGCTGTGCGCGCCGGGCTCGATGCTTTTATCGCGCAGCACGGCAAGTATATTTCGGGCTTCGGGCACCGGTTTCATCCTGTTGATCCGCGTGCGATCCGGCTGTTGGAACTGGTCGATCAGGCCGTTGCCGATGGCGTTATCGATGGACGTTATGCCGCGATTGCCAGGGCGGTGGAGCGTGAGCTGCATTCCCGCAAAGGCAAAGCTATACCGATGAACATCGATGGCGCCACGGCAGTGATTTACGCCGAACTGGGTTTTCCATCGGCTTTAGCACGCGGCTTGTTTTGCTTGTCGCGCTCAGTGGGTATTCTTGCCCATGCCTGGGAGCAGTCCGAGCAGGGCGGGCGGAATAAAGGTCCCATCCCGCGCCAGTACTTACCTACATATGACGGCCCGGCGCCGCGCGATTTTCCGCAGACTCGATAGGGTGTGTTCAGGCTATTTCCAGTACCCAGTTCCTGAACACATTGACTTTACGAGAGTAGCGTACGCCGCATCACGGATCGCCGAGCAATCACATGGCACCTTAGTCCAGCGATATATTCATTGATTTGACCAGTTCGCCCCATTTTTTTGACTCGCTGTCGACAAACGCTTTGAACTCGGCCGGCGTCCCGCCTATGGGCTCCGCACCTTCGTTCATCAGCTTGGCTTTGACGGCGGGCTCATGGATCAGGCTGTCGATATCGTGGCTGATTTTATTGACAATCGCCTCGGGAGTGCCTTTGGGGGCGAAGAAGCCGAACCAGGCGCCCAGTGCAAAGTCGGGGTAGCCCGCTTCCTTCATGCTGGGAATATTTGGCAATGCAGGCGAACGACTGGCAGTTGAAACAGCCAACGGCAGCAGGGTGCCTGATTTTATATGACCTTTGACGGACGGCAGCGTGGCAAACATGAACTGTACCCGGCCTGCAATTACATCGGTTAATGCGCCTGCGCCTTTGTAAGGAACGTGGGTAATAGGCAGTTTGGTGCTGCGGGCCAAAAGCTCACACGACAAATGCGCGGCAGTGCCTACGCCGGTAGAGGCGCAGTTGTATTTTTCGGGTTCTTTCTTGATGGCGGCAATCAGCTCTTGCACTGATTTAATGTTAAGCGATGGCGATACGACCAGCACGTTGGGCACGTCGGCCACCAGCGTCAGGGGGATCAGGTCTGTTTGCGGATTATGGCCCAGCTTGGTGTACAGCGACGGGTTGATTGCTATCGGTCCGATGGAGTTGATCAGGATGGTGTAGCCGTCGGGCTTAGAGTTGATGGCATCGCGGGTTCCGATATTGCCGCCTGCGCCTGGGCGGTTTTCCACCACCACGCTTTGGCCCCACTTTTGGGTCAAGCCGTGGCTGACTTCACGGGCCAGAATATCGGTCGTGCCGCCGGCCGTAAAGGCCACGATGACCTTGACGGGCTTGGTCGGCCAGTCGGCCGCAAGGACGCTTTGGCTGGCGCAAGCGCCTAGCGCGAACAGGCCTATGGCCAGCGTCGACCGGATCGATTTTTTGGATTTGTATGTAAAGGACTGCATTTGGG
>DATCYE010000385.1:0-3224 GCA_036570485.1 Pusillimonas sp.
ACGGCCATGGCGTCTGGCATTTGTTTGTGTTGGGCGGCAGCGCCTGCCACTACTTTACGGTCGTGGCCTACGTGGCTTGAGGCCCGGGCCGCAGGAAAACTTATGACTTCTGGCAATCACCTTTTTCCGGTTTCATTGAGCAAGCTGATGTCGCACTTGCCTGCCTACCCCGGTTCCTTGATATTTGCCGGCGGGCTGAACCTGGTGCTCGCGCCGCATTTGCCCGCCGACACGCTGCGCATGCTGCGGGACAAGGCTTTACGCATACAGCCGCGCGATGCCGGCGTGGCCTTTGACTTCATGTGGACGGGCGAGCGGTTCAAGGCTATAGCTTCGGTGGCGGAACCGGCTTTGACGATAGCTGCAAGCGTGCACGACTTTTATCTTCTGGCCCAGCGCAAGGAAGATCCGGATACGCTGTTCTTCAGTCGCCGCCTGAGCATGGAAGGCGATACCGAGCTGGGCTTGCTGATGAAAAACACACTGGACTCCATGGATTTATCTGTATTCACGCTGGGCCATATCGATGAACGCTGCATAGCGATGCTGAGGCAATCGGTCTTTGCACGTTGGATCAGTGCCGCCGTAAAGTAAAGGCGGGAAAGAGCGCGGCCACATCGTCGATCAATCCGGCGCTGGGGTACTCGGGTGATGCCGTCGCATTCAGGGCCTTGGTGTCCAGCCCTACCCAATCGATCATGGGCAGGCCGGGGTCCATGGTGGGTTCGCCGCCGCTGAACACCACGGCGTCGATCAGGCCCACACGCCGGGTCTCGCGTCCCTTGAAATATACAGGTGCAAGTCGTGAGCGCCGCTATCCGGCGTCAACTGGCATCGGGGCTTAGCCCACTATTTGAAAATCAATCACGATTTCGCCCGGCTGGCGCGATACATAATCGATTTTTATTTGATCGCCGAAGTGGCCTTGCAATTGCTGCAGCAAAGGCAGCGGATCGTGGTCGTTGCAAAAGCGCATGGTTTCGCCGGGATGTAGCGCGGACAGTGCGCCGAAGATCGCGGCATGGCGGAAACGCTTGGCGACGCCGCGTGCGTCGAAGAGGTGGACGCCTTCGGAAAATACCGGAATAGGGGAATCAATTGACACGATCAAGTCCTTGTAAAAAGTGAAAGTCGTGTTGTGATTATAGGTAGCCGCCGCGCTAATTCGGATCAGAACCACATTGCCAATAAGGTTGATTTCATTGGCTTTGCAGCGGTTTTTGAAGCAAGGCGATCAGTGCGCCCAGTATCAGCATGGCGGCCGAAACGGCAAGCCCGGTCGATAGCGAACCCGAAACATCGCTGATCCATCCGGCCGCCACCGGACCCACGGCCTGGCCGATGGCGAACAAGCTGGTTGCCACCGCCAGCGAGCTGCCCCAGGCTGCCTTGGGCAGATTGGTTTTGACGAATCCGGTGGCCGCCGATGGCACCATAAATACGCTGGAACCCACCAGCGCGGCCGACAACCACACGCCCGCCAAGCTGGGTACGAGCAGCGGCAGCGCCGCGCCCGCAGCCAGCACGATCATGGAGGCAGCCATGGGCAGGCCGTCGCGTCGACCGTTGAAGATACGGGCCCAGATCAGCGGCGCCAACAGCGTCATCACACCCAGCAAGCTCCACATAATAGAGGTCGCAGCCGCGATCGACACCGTTTGTATGTGGCTTTGGCGCAACCAGGCAACGATAAAGGTCATGTAGGCGATATAGCCCAGGCCGAACAGAAAGTAAGCGGTAAATTCCGGCAGGCAGGGGTGCCATGGCCAGGCGGCGTTACCGCCGCTAGCGGAAGGCTCGGCAATGGTACGCATGGCGATTATGGCGGCTATCGATAGCGGAATGCATATTCCACCCGATCCTATCCATGCCCAGGGCCATGCGGCCGGGCCGGCGTAGTCGAACAGCCAGGGCAGCAGGGCTCCGGTGGCCAGCATGCCTATACCGCCGCCGCTGAAGAAGATGACGATTGCGCGGGTGCCCAGTACTCCCGACAGCACGCCTCCGCATATGAAGGCGCCCGCTGCGCCGAAGCCGGCCAGGAAGCGATACACGGTCAATAACTGAAAGTCATGCGTCAGGCCATTGGCCAGCAAGGCAAGTGTTGTAAGCGCCAGGCCGGCAACGAACAGCCGGCGGTTGCCGATGCGAGCGACAAAATAGATGGTCAGCAGCGCGCCAAGCAAATAGCCCAAGGCGTTGGCGGTATTCAGCCAGCCTGCTTGGGCATAGTTCAGCTCAAGGTCGGTTTTCATGGCCGGCAGAATCAGCGCATAGCCGAATCGGGCGAAGCCCACTGCCACGGCCGCGCCGCCTGAAAGCGCCCACGGTATTAATGCCGGATTCATTGCTTCGTGTTGCCTCTTGCACGATTTTTCTTGCCGTATTCTACCTGCTGGCGCCAGCGGTTAGGCAGATGTCATAGCGTAGTTATCGGCTTCCGGCATGGCGATGGCTTGTTACAACCTTGCCTCATTGTTAAGCGGATGTTGCCGCTGCTTACCGATGCTCCAATGCGCTATCAAGGCGCAGTTACATTTCGAGGGGATTCGCGGTTGACCGGCTTTTACGGATACGGCTAGGGTAGAGGTGACTACTTAAGGAGAACTCGATGAATAAAGATACTCTGGAAGGCCAATGGAAGCAGTTGACGGGCAAGGCGAAGGCGGTTTGGGGCGACCTGACGGACGACGACCTGGCCAAGGTAAATGGCAACGCCGAGCGGCTAGCCGGTTTGGTGCAGGAAAAGTATGGGCGCACCCGGGAAGAGGCCGAGCGCGAGGTCAAGGAATTCTTCGATAACAATCGTTGAAGCAGCGGTAGAAGCATCCAATAAAACAAGTTCAAAAATAGTAGAAGGGGAAAACAAATGCTTTATTACGCCGTCGTATTTTTTGTAATTGCCATTATTGCCGCCGTGTTGGGCTTTGGCGGCATCGCCGCCGGCGCGGCATCAATTGCGCAAATACTATTCTTTATTTTTATCGTGCTGGCGGTGCTCGCACTGCTTAACGGCTTGCTCCGGCGACGATGACGTCCAGTGCTGCCTGACCACCAGGTCAGGTTGTTTAGCCCGCAGGCCTCAAGGCTCGCGGGCTTTTTTTATCGGCGCATTTTTGCGGCGCTTCATGTATGCTTTTTGCCCAAGGCATTATGTTTTTATTTTTCTCCTGGAGCTCTTGCTTATGGCCCGTGTGGTCTTCCCGCTGCGCCGCTTTTTAGTA
>DATCYE010000386.1:0-2363 GCA_036570485.1 Pusillimonas sp.
CATTGCGCGCGGCTGGCTGAACTACCTGACCGCCATACGCCAGCTTGGCACCTTGCCGGGCAGTCTGCGCGAAATGACGATCATGCGCATCGCGCTGCTCAACGGGGCGCCGTATGAAGCCGACCAGCACGCCCCCATAGCGCTCAAGGAAGGCATGACGCAAGCGCAACTGGACGCACTGGCAACATGGCGGGATTCGCCGCTGTTCAGCCCGAGGGAACAAGCCGTGCTGGCCTATACCGACAGCATGACGCGCGACATACAAGTGCCGAAAGCCGTCTTCGACGCCGTCGGAAAGCACTTCGAACCCGGACAGCTTGTGGAACTGACCGCTACCGTGGCCGCCTACAACATGGTGTCGCGCTTCCTGGAAGCGCTGGATATCCACTCGGACGACGCGCGGGACGCCGCGATTACGCCAATGACCGGGTAAGTATTCTGTGCGCCGTCAACGAGTCACAAGGCAAAAAAGCCCTACCCGGTTTCGCCTTCGTATGCAGGCGCGGGCATACCCGCGGCTTCAGTTATCACACGCAAGCAATACCACGGATTCGGGCGGTATCCGCAAGCGCACGGACGAACCGGCCTGCAATAAATCATCGTGCGTGCCGCGTATGACTTCCAGCTTTGGCCCGTCGTCGATTTCCACGAAATAACGCACCGACATGCCCTGGTAGTCCACGGTTTTCACCGTCGCCGCCACGGTATTGACGCCGGGCGGTTCGGCTTCGTCGAGCACGATAAAGTGTTCGGCACGCATGACAATGGCCACGCGCCGGCCTGCTTCCCACTGTTCTGCACTTTGGCTGTGCCAGCGCCGCTCGCCTTCCTCGATCTGCCAGGCACCGGGCTCGCCGCCCGCGACCACGCCTTCGACAATATTGGCATTGCCCAGGAAGTGGGCGCAGAATTGCGACGAAGGCCGGTTATACACCGTTTGCGGCGTGCCTAGCTGCTCCACCCTGCCATTGCTCATGACGGCGACCCGATCCGACATGGCCAGCGCCTCGGACTGGTCGTGGGTAATGAACAAGGTAGTGATGCCGGTTTGCCGCTGGATCTGCTTGAGCTCGACGCGCATGTCTTCACGCAGGTTCGCATCCAGCGCCGACAAGGGCTCGTCGAGCAGAAGCAAGTCGGGTTTGATGACAATGGCGCGCGCCAGCGCGACACGCTGTTGCTGCCCGCCCGACAGCGCGGCCGGGTAACGCTCCGCCATGGATTCGAGTTGCACCAGACGCAGGGCCTCTTTGACGCGCGTCTGGATTTCCTGCTGCGAACAACCCCGATAGCGCAGCCCGAACGCTACGTTCTTGAATACCGTGCGATGCGGAAACAGTGCGTAATTCTGAAATACGATTCCGATATTGCGTTTATGGATAGGCACATCGTTGACGCGTTGGCCCTTGATAAGGATGTCGCCTTCGCTGGGCGCTTCGAGCCCGGCGATCATACGCAGTGTGGTCGTTTTCCCGCAGCCCGAAGGCCCAAGAAAAGACAGAAACTCGCCTTCGGACACGGCCAGGTCGATGGATTCCACCGCCGTGACCCGACCGTATTTCTTGCGAATGCCGCGCAGTTCAACCGCAAATTCACTCATTGATTTACCTTGCGTTGTGATTGATCTTTCCGGATACATCGAGGCGCCGCGCATCAGGGGGATTCGTTAATTCCCACTGAGCGCCGGCTGCCCTCATCGCTGGATCAGAAGCCGCTCTTGATGCGTTCGAACATCTTGCTCCATTTCTTCTGTACACCGTTCCAGTAACGCGGGTCGGCAAATGTGCGGCCTTCCAGGGTACCGGTGGGATCGAACGCGGGCAGCTTCGTAACGGTTTCGGGAAGCTTCACTTTGGTGGGGTCGAGCGACGGCGGATAGCCTTGCGCCTCGGATACCGCGATGGCCACTTCCGGCGCCAGCATGAAGTTGAGCAATTGTTCGGATTCGGCCATGGGGCTGCCGCGCAGCACGAACATGTCTTCCTGCCAGGCGAAGGTTCCTTTGGGCTCGGCGTAGCCGATAGGAAAGCCCTTGCTTTGCAGGGTGGCTATGCGGCCGGACCAGCCTTGCGTGGCCACGATTTCGTTGGTGGACAGCAGGCTCATCAGCTCGGCGCCCGAAGTCCAGTATTTACGTATCATGGACCGATGCTTTCTAAGCGCATCCCACATGGCGTCCAGGTCTTTTACGTCGTTGGGATCCTGGCCGCTGATCAATGCCCCATACCAGCACTGCGTGCGCCAGTCGTCGATACCGCCCAGCTTGCCCTTGTATTTCGGGTCGACCAGGATCTGCACGCCTTTTTCTTCAATCTCTTCTTTACTGATGACGTCGGTGTTGTAGGCCAGACCAGTGGTACCGT
>DATCYE010000387.1:0-13373 GCA_036570485.1 Pusillimonas sp.
CCGCCGACGAAGTGGCCCGCCAGTTACGGCTGCGCGACCTGGGCGGCCTGATCGTCATCGACTTCATCGACATGGAAGAAGGCAAGAACCAGCGCGCGGTAGAACAGCGCCTGCGCGATGCCCTGCATTTCGACCGGGCTCGTGTACAAATGGGCAAGATCTCGCGCTTCGGCCTTATGGAGCTCTCGCGCCAGCGCCTGCGCCCCGCCCTGAACGAAGGCTCGCACATTACCTGCCCGCGCTGCAATGGCACCGGCGTGGTGCGCGATGCCGAATCCAGCGCCCTGCATGTGCTGCGCCTGTTGCAGGAAGAGGCCATGAAAGAAGGCACGGCCTCGCTGCATGCGCAAGTGCCGGTCGACGTGGCAACTTTCCTGCTCAATGAAAAGCGCGCCGACATCACCAAGATCGAATCGCGCCTGAAGGTCAACCTGATCCTTATCCCCAACAAGAATCTGGAAACACCGCATCACCATATCGAGCGCCTGCGTCACGACGATCCGCGCCTGGAAGATATCAAGACCAGCTTCGACCTCGTCACTCAGCCCGAAGCCCCGGTAACCTGGTCGCCCAACAAGGCGCAGGAAGCCAAGACGCGTCCGGAAGCTCTGGTCAAGGGCATCACGCCTTCGCAACCGGCTCCGATATCGGCGCCAACCGCGCGTGTCACCAAGACCAAGGAAGGCACCAGCCTGTTCAAGAAACTGATCAATTGGCTGACCGGTGCAGACACGGCCGGAAAAACCGCCGAACCCGCCGCAGGAACTGCCGGCAAGTCCGCGCACGGCCATCGTGGCAAAAGTGGCGGTCGCCATAACGAACGACGCGAACGCGGCCATGGCGATCGGAACCGCAATCGTCGCGGAGATCGTCGCCAGGAAGGCGCCGACGGCCGATCCGACGACACCCAGGCAACGGCAGCACCCAAGCCGCGCCGCCAGCCGTCCGCTCAAGATAGCGGCGCCCAGGCTGGTCAGTCGCGCTCAAGCGCTCCAACCACTGCCAACGGCTCGACCCAAACCGTCGAGAACGGCGAAAACGGTAATACCGGCCGTAGCGGTCGCAACCGCCGTGGACGAGGCCGTAACCGCCGCGAAGAAACCCAGGCCGATAACATCGAGCTGGATAGCAACGTACTGCCGGTGGCAGCAGCCCAAGCCGCGCAAGCGCTTACCGAGCAACCCTTGCCCGAGAACGCCGTCGCCGACACCGATCTGACCAGCGAAACCACGGCGGAAGGCGATCAACTCGATCCCGAGCGCAAGCGCCGTCGCCGTCGCAGCCGTCGCGGTCGTCGCAGCACTGAAGGTGGTAACGATAGCGCAAACGCATCGGCCAACGACAGCGATAGCGAGAACGACGACAACGAGGAAAGCCAGGCTTTCGTATCGCACGAAACGCCCGCCTTTAATCCGGAAGTCCTGCCCGCCATCGCCACCGCTCAAGGCGACTTGCATACGTCGGCCGAACCTGCTTCCAGCGCCCAACAAGCGCCGGAAATGCCTGCCCCCGCTCCCGTTGCACCGGCACAGCAGGAGCCGGCATTGGTAGAAGAAGTGGCCGCTGCCGCTCCAGAGCAACTGCCGGCGGAACAGCCTGCGGTGGTTCAGACTCAGGTAGCAGCCGCTCCGGTCGCACAGCCTGTGCCCCAGGAAGCCGCGCCCACCAGCGACGACGCAAGCAAGTACGCAAACGGCGCTGTTCACGACGAGCCCGCTGTCAAGGATGCGGCCGCTCCGATAGGTGAGATGTTGGCCAACGCCGGCATGCAGCTGATCGAAACCCGGCATGCCGCGCCCGAAGTCAATGCAGCCCCGGTTCGCCTTGGGCGCGCCCGCAAAACAGCGGCAGTAGCCGCCAGCGAGCCTCTGCAACAGGTGGAAACCCAGTAATGGCCTAAAGGTCTGCGCCCAGCGCAGACCTTATCCGACTGGTCAAAAAAGGCCTTGCCGTTTTATACGGCAAGGCCTTTTTTAATTCCGCTGCCGTCTGGCGAAAACCAGCGCAGCCTTAAACCCGTGACCTGGCCGATCAGGCCTTAAGCGCCACCACGTCGGCCGGCTGACGCGTCAGCAGGGCCAGCAGGTGGGCCAGCTCGTTACGCATCTCGCGGCGATCCACCACCATATCGATGGCGCCTTTTTCCAGCAGGAACTCCGAACGCTGGAAACCTTCAGGCAGCTTTTCACGCACCGTCTGCTCGATGACCCGGGGTCCGGCGAAACCGATAAGCGCCCTGGGTTCGGCGATGACCACGTCGCCCATGAAGGCAAAGCTGGCCGAAACGCCGCCCATGGTCGGGTCGGTAAGTATGCTGATGAAGGGCAATCCGGCTGCCGAAAGACGGGTCAGCATGGCATTGGTCTTGGCCATTTGCATTAGCGAGAGCAGACTTTCCTGCATGCGCGCACCACCCGAGGCGGCAACGCAAATGAAAGGTGTGCGGTTCTTGATGGCTTCCTGTACTCCGCGCGCAAAACGCTCGCCGACCACAGAGCCCATGGAGCCGCCCATGAAAGCGAACTCGAAACAAGCCAGGACCACCGGCACGGCCAAAATGCTACCGCTCATGACCACCATGGCTTCGCTTTCACCGGTTTGCTTGGTCGCCTCGGCGACGCGCTCCGGGTATTTGCGGCTGTCCTTGAATTTCAGGGGATCCATCGGCCGGGTATGTTCGCCGATTTCAACGCGACCTTCCGGGTCAAGCAAGGCGTCGATACGCGCCCGCGAGCCTATGCGCAGGTGATGACTGCATTTCGGGCAGACATTGAGCGTGGCCTTCAGGTCTTCTTTGTAAAGCACCGATTCGCAGGCGGGGCATTTTACCCAGACGCCCTCGGGGACGCGCCGTGCACCATCGTTGCTACGGTTGATGCGCGGAGGCAAAATTTTCTCGAACCAACTCATGATTTATTCCTGTTGAATACCCGGCCGAAACCGGGCTTTTGTTCTTTTACAGTCGACTTGCACATCACGGCAAGCCCTTTGATGGATGAATCAGCCCAAGGCCCGGCGAATTTCGCCCAACCAATTCGCGGCTGCGTCGATGGCGAAGGCATCGGTACCCGCTGCGTCCAGACCCTGCTGTTGCGCCTGGGCTACCGCCGCCTCCATGGTTTCGATCAGCTTGCTGCCAATGACCACGGCATCGGCGCAGGCGGCCAAGCGCTTCGCGCTGTCGGCATCGCGGATACCAAAGCCCACACCCACCGGTATGGAAACGTGGCGGCGAATCTGCGCCAGGCGCTCGGCCACGTCGGCCGTGTCGATGTTGCCTGCGCCGGTCACGCCTTTGAGCGATACGTAATAAACATAGCCACGCGCCACCTGCGCAATCTTTTGGATGCGTTCGTCAGTGGAGGTAGGGGCCAGCAGGAATATGGGATCGGTGCGCGCCTTGCCCATCTGGGCGGCGAACTCTTCGACTTCTTCGGGCGGATAGTCGACAACCAGTACGCCATCGACACCTGCCTGAGCGGCCTGCTGAACGAACTCGGCCTGCCCCATGCGTTCGATGGGGTTGGCATAACCCATAAGCACCACCGGCGTGTCCTGGTCCAACTTCCGGAATTCGGCGACCATTTCCAGCACCTGGCGCAGCCCCACGCCGCGTTTTATCGCGCGCTCTGCGGCGCGCTGAATGACCGGACCGTCAGCCATAGGATCGGAAAACGGTACACCCAGCTCGATGACATCGGCGCCGGCCTTGACCAACGCATGCATCAGCGCGGGCGTGGCGGCTTTGGAAGGATCGCCGGCAGTGATATAGGGAACAAGCGCCGTACGGCCGGTATTCTTGGCAAACGTGGCAACAAGCCGTTCGTTCGAAGCATTCATTATGTATTTACCCAGATTCTTACAGGCTGATGCCGCTGAAATCGGCAACAGTGTGCATGTCTTTATCGCCACGCCCCGACAAATTCACCAAAATGATTTTGTCTTTGGGCAAAGTAGGCGCCAACTTCACGGCATGGGCAATGGCATGCGACGACTCAAGCGCCGGCATGATGCCCTCGGTACGGCAGCAGTCGTGAAAAGCCGCCAGAGCTTCCTGGTCGTTGATAACCGCGTACTGCGCCCGGCCCGAGTCCTTCAGCCAGGCATGCTCCGGCCCCACGCCGGGGTAATCCAGCCCTGCCGATATGGAGTGCGTTTCCTGGACTTGTCCGTTTTCGTCTTGCATGACGTAGGTGCGGTTGCCATGCAGCACACCCACCACGCCGGCATTCAGCGAGGCGGCGTGCCGGCCGGTTTCCAAGCCATCGCCGGCTGCTTCGACGCCGATAAGCTGAACATTTTTGTGGTCGATATAAGGATGAAAAATACCCATGGCGTTCGAACCGCCGCCTACCGACGCCACGATATAGTCGGGCTGCCGACCGGCATCGACAGGCATCTGTTCAAGACACTCATTGCCGATTACCGTCTGGAAATCGCGCACCATCATGGGATAAGGATGCGGCCCCGCAACCGTGCCTATGATGTAGAAAGTGTTTTCCACATTGGTGACCCAGTCGCGCATGGCTTCATTTAAAGCGTCCTTGAGCGTGCGCGAGCCGGACTCGACCGGCACCACCGTGGCACCCAGCAGTTTCATGCGATAGACGTTCGAAGCTTGGCGCCGAACGTCTTCGCTGCCCATGTAAACCACGCATTCCAGGCCGTAACGGGCTGCGACGGTTGCCGTGGCCACGCCGTGCTGGCCGGCGCCGGTCTCGGCAATGATGCGCGGCTTGCCCATGCGGCGCGCCAGCAATATCTGGCCTATGCAGTTATTGACCTTGTGCGCCCCGGTATGGTTGAGGTCTTCGCGCTTGAACCAGATTTGCGCCCCCCCCAGCCTTTCCGACCAACGCCGCGCATGGTAGACCGGGCTGGGCCGGCCCACGAAATGCTTGAGTTCGTAGGCGTATTCGGCAAGAAAATCGGCATCCAGGCGATATTTATCGTAAGCGGCCCGCAGCTCGTCCAGCGCATGCACCAAGGTCTCGGCAACAAACGAACCGCCATACTGGCCAAAATGCCCATCAGGACTGGGCAGGGTATAGGATTTCAAGGCATTACTCTCTGGTTAGGCAAAGCGTTGCCGCAGCCCTTAATGGGGCGATCGACAGGTAATCATGCATTTTAACAGCGCGGCGCCAATAGCGCGGCGCGGACGGAAGCAGCCGAACTCAATGACGGCTTGCGCTCACGCCCGCCAGTTCGTTCAGAGCGGCCAGCGCCCGACCGATCTGCTCACCGCTACGCACTTCTATCGTGAACACCATATGCGCCAGCGAGCGGCGGCTGTGGGTATTCACGCTGATCACATTCAAGCGCAACTTGGCGAACACCTCGGATAGATCGCGCAGCAGGTTGGACCTTTCCTGGGCATGAATGCTGATATCGATGGGGTACAGCGCCTCGCCCGTATCGCCCCAGTCGACAGCTATCAGACGCTCGGAGTGTCGGCCGGCCAGCGCGGCATACGACGGGCAATCGCGCCGATGGATGGAGACCCCTCGGCCACGCGTAACGAAACCGGCAATATCGTCGGGGGGTGCCGGGCGGCAGCAACGCGCCAACTGGGTCATCAACGAATCGACGCCGACCACCAGCACGCCGCTTTTACCGGTCTTATCCACACTGCCCACGCCGCTGGCATACACCCTGGCCTCGGGCGTGGCGCCGGGCTGTTCCATCGCCTCGCCCGGCCGGCCCTTGCCCCCCAGCAAGTAATCGATTTGGCGCAGACTGAACTCTTCTTTGGCGACGGCCACATACAAGTCGTCGGCGCGGGCAAAATCCAGTTGCTGCGCCAACTGCTCCAGATTGACGGCGGTCTTGCCCAGGCGCTGCAGCTCTTTCTCGACCATGGTCTGGCCCTGCGAGATTCTTTGCTGCAGCTCGATGGCATTGAACCAGGCGCGCACCTTGGCGCGCGAACGCGGACTGGCCAGGAAGCCCAGTTGCGGATTGAGCCAGTCGCGAGAGGGTCCGCCGGACTTGGCGGCTATGATCTCTACCGTCTGCCCGGTGGACAGCCGGGTCAGCAATGGAACCATTTGCCCGTCGACCCGCGCCCCTCGACAGCGATGCCCTAAGTCAGTGTGCAGGTAATAGGCAAAATCCACCGGCGTGGCTCCGGCCGGCAATTCGATGACCCGGGCTTGCGGCGTCATGACGTAGATGCGCTCGTCCGTCTCGGCGCCCGCCGAAGACGGACGAGCCGAAGCTGGCTTGGCTTTTTCCCGCGCACTCGCCTGGCTATCCTTTTCGGATGTGTCGACCCCGGCGTCCTTGTCCCAGGCCAGCAACTGCCGCATCCAGGCCACTTTCTGATCGTAGCCCCCGGCGGCGGCGACCTGCCCGCCTCGCGAGCCGGCTTCTTTGTAGCGCCAGTGGGCCGCCATGCCGTACTCGGCGAACTGGTGCATGTCGTGCGTGCGTATCTGGATTTCGAAGCTGCGACCCTGGCCATCGGTCACCACAGTGTGCAAGGAGCGATAGCCATTGGGCTTGGGGCGTGAAATGTAGTCGTCGAATTCGTCGGAAACAGGCGTCCACAAAGAATGGGCCAGGGCCAGAACGGCATAGCAAGCCCGCTCATCGTCCACAATCACCCGCAAGGCGCGCAAATCGAACAACTGGTTGAATGCCAGGTCTTTAACGCGCATTTTGTTCCAAATGCTATATATGTGCTTGGGTCGCCCGGTGACCTCGGCCGGGATGCGAGCGTCCTGTAAGGCGTCTTGCAACTGATCGACGGCGGCGGCGATAAACGCTTCGCGCTCGACCCGCTTTTCTTCAAGCTGCCGAGCGATGGCCTTATACGTATCAGGATGCAGAAATCTGAAGGCCAGATCTTCCATTTCCCACTGGATCTGCCAAATACCCAGGCGATTGGCCAGTGGCGTATACAGCTCCATGGTTTCGCGGGCAAAACCGACAGGACAAGGCGTTTTAGAGCTGGCAAACCAGCGTAGCGATTGCAAACGTGAAGCCAGCCTCATGACGACGATACGCAAATCGGCAGCCATGGCCAGCAGCATTTTGCGTTGCATTTCTTTTTGATCCGTACCCGACGCGGCGCTGTCGCTGGTCTGACCGGCAAGATGCCCCAGGCGCAACAAGGCCCGCGTGCCCTGCACCAGGGATACAACCTGCGAGCCAAACGCCTTGCGCATAGGATCCTGGCGCGCGCCGGCGGCGCCTGCCGGCCCATCTGCGGGCAAGACGGCCAGCAGTGCGCTGGCACGGGTTTCGGCATCGGTGCCCAGTTCGGCCAGTATGCACGCCACGGCGGCGCTGTGACTGTCCAGCAGCTCGCCCGTGGTCGCATGCTGACCCAGCAAGGGTTCTCGCACCCATTGCGCCGCCAACTCCAGTAACTCCAGCCCGGCCTTGTCCAGCCCTTCGCCCGCGCTGGCCAGCCAGCCCGCATTAAACGGAGGAGCAAGAGTATCGGGTGGATCTATCGTAGGCATGGTCGTCGAGCCGGTGGCGAAAATAACGTAAATTCAGGCGGCTCTATACTAACGTGTCCGGGATGCATTGACGTATAAAACCATGGTCGCCTCATCGAAGAAAAAAGTCCTGCTGCTGGTCTGGCACTCTCGTACCGGCGCCGCAAAGCAGATGGCGCAGGCGGCAAGCCATGGCGCTCTATCGGTAGTTCGCGAGCTCCAGGCGCAGGACATGCTTGATATTGTAATGAAAGCCGCCGACGATACCGACGCTGCTGATTTGCTCGATGCCGACGGCTATCTGTTCTGCGCGCCCGAAAACCTTGCGGCATTAAGCGGCGCCATGAAGGAGTTTTTCGATCGCAATTATTACCCTGTGCTGGATCGCCTGAACGGCAGACCTTATGCCTTGATGATCGCCGCCGGCTCCGATGGCAGCGCCGCAGCCAGGCAGGCCGAAAGAATCTGCACCGGCTGGCGGCTCAGGCAACTGGCCCCTACGCTCATCGTCAACACTCGTGCACAGACGCCGCAAGAAATCCTTGCGCCCAAAACCGTGCCTGAAGATCGCCTGGAAGCCTGCGCGACGATGGGCGGCACGCTGGCCGCCCTGCTGCTGTAAGTATCCGGTGCTTAAGGCAGCGCGGCGGTCACCACGATTTCGACCTTGTAGTCGGGATTAGCCAGGCGCGCCTCGATGGTGGCCCGGGGCGGTGCATTGCCCGGCGCAACCCAAGCATCCCAGGCCTTGTTCATGCCGTCGAACTCTTTGATGTTGGCCACGAATATCTGCGCCATTAGGATGCGCGATTTGTCGGTGCCGGCGGTGGCCAGCAAACGATCTATGGTCGCCAATACTTGGGCCGTCTGGCCCTGAATATCCAGCGAGCTGTCGTCGGGAACTTGCCCGGCCAAATAGGCCACGCCATTGAAAATGGCCATGTCCGACAGGCGCTTCTCTACATTAACCCGTTCCACTTCTTTCATACAAACACTCCAAAACAAGAAAAATTCACATCAAAACGGTGCAGCCCGTGCTTGCAGGGACGGCCATATGTGCATACGGATCCTGGGCTTGGGAATCAAAGGGAGGCCAGCAAATATCAGGCCGGAGGCAATTGAAATACCTGACGCAGATAGGCCAGGTAGGCGGGATCGTCGCACATGGTTTTCTCGGGTGCGTCGGAAACCTTGGCCACCGGCTGCCCATTGCAGCGAACCATTTTCATGACGATTTGCAAAGGCTCATGACCCAGGTCATTGGTCAGATTGGTGCCTATGCCGAACGAAACCTTGCAGCGTCCCGCAAAACGCTTGGCCAACTCGATAGCGCGCGGAATAGTCAACGCGTCGGAAAAGACCAGGGTCTTGGTGCGGGGGTCGCTGCGATTGGCCGCATAGTGGGCCAGCAAGCGCTCGCCCCAGATGAAGGGATCGCCGGAATCGTGGCGCGCCCCGTCGAACAATTTGCAGAAATACATATCGAAGTCGCGCAGGAAGGCATCCATTCCGTAGACATCCGACAAGGCAATGCCCAGGTCGCCGCGATACTCTTTGGCCCAGACTTCCAGTGCATAAACCTGAGAATCGCGCAGGCGCGGACCCAGCGCCTGGCAGGCCTGCAGGTATTCATGCCCCATGGTGCCCAAGGGCGTGACGCCGTGCTTCATGGCCAGCTTGACGTTGCTGGTACCGGCAAAATGCACGCCCATCTGGGCTTTCATGGTTACCAGGACTTCTTCGTGCCAAACTTTGGAAAAGCGCCGGCGCGTGCCGTATTCGGCAACCCGGAAGTCGGCCAGATCGGGATCGCCGGTGACCAGCCGCATTTTCTTCTGTAAGCGCTTCCTGCCCTCTTCCCAGCCCGGCTCTTTGCACACATTGCGAAAATACACTTCATTCACAATGGCCAGCACCGGTATTTCGAACAAAATGGTGTGCAGCCACGGCCCCTTGACGGTGATGTCGATCTCGCCCGGCACAGCTCCTGGCGATACCTTGATGCACTTTTCGGGCATATGAAACAGCCCAAGAAAATCGACGAAATCGCTTTTGATAAAGCGCAGGCCGCGAAGATACTCCAACTCTTGCTCGGTAAACCGAAGCTGGCACAGCGCATGGATTTCCTGACGGATCTCATCCAGATAAGCTGCCAAGTTGATATTGGGCGTGCGGCACTTGTAGCGGTATTCAACCTGCGCTGCGGGAAAATGATGCAATACCACCTGCATCATGCTGAACTTATACAGGTCTGTATCAAGTAACGAAGTGATTATCATCGCGGATCGAAAAGAGGTTTTATTTACCATAGCATACGCGCCGGGCGTCGATACGCCAAAGCGTCGAAGCGGCACTATAAACCGGAGCGGCCGATTTGCGGCAAATCAAAGA
Source organism: Pusillimonas sp. (assembly GCA_036570485.1). Lineage (GTDB taxonomy): Bacteria > Pseudomonadota > Gammaproteobacteria > Burkholderiales > Burkholderiaceae_B. Next base: position 9,843 of record DATCYE010000387.1, read on the forward strand.
CCAGCTTCGCTTACAGGTCAATCCGGGCTGACCTGTATTTATTGGGTAAAATCGATGCTGTCTGATGTAGGAGCGCTTAAATGACTCATGTGGTCACCGAAAACTGTATTAAATGCAAATTCACCGATTGCGTCGATGTCTGCCCGGTGGATTGCTTCCGCGAAGGAGCCAACTTCCTGGTCATCGACCCGGACGAATGCATTGATTGCGCGGTTTGCGTGCCCGAATGCCCGGCCAACGCCATTTTCGCCGAAGAAGACGTGCCTCAGGACCAAATCCAGTTCATTGCCATGAACGCCGAGCTCTCGCCCGAATTCGGCATGATCAACCGCTCGAAAAAGCCGCTGCCCGACGCGGACGACTGGAACGGTCTGCCCGACAAGCTCCAGCACCTTGAGCGCTAATAGCGCCGTTGCGAAATCCCAACATTTACATTCTTTGTGCAGTTGCTTTCCCCCTTGGAGCTGCCAAGGGGAGTATGCACGGTGCCCTATGACGGGTGCCGGGAAAAAACTGGTCAATTCCTTTGATTTGTGATTAGCTTATACGATTGAGCGTATTTACTTACACCTTGCGCTCTGCTAATTAAGAACATCAATTTCAAAAGGCTGGATTCATGCTGTATGACCTGCACGAGCTTCAACGGTCGTTTTTGACGCCCCTGGCGGCGTTTACCGACACAGGCTCCCAGTTGTTCTCGCACCCTTACAGCCCCTTTGCTTATACGCCGATTTCGCGACAAATAGCCGCCACCTACGAACTGGTGCATCGCCTGGGCAAAGACTACGAGAAACCCCAGTGGGATCTGCCGCACACCACCATCGACGGCAAACAGGTGGCAATAGAAGAACAAGCGGCGCTTAAAAAGCCCTTCTGTAACCTTATTCGCTTCCATCGCATTAGCGACGCAAAGTCGGCCGACCCCCGTGTGTTGCTGGTTGCCCCGCTATCGGGCCATCACGCCACCTTGCTGCGCGATACCGTCCGCGCCCTGTTGCCCGCCCACGAAGTCTATGTGACCGATTGGCTGGATGCGCGCATGGTGCCTGCCAGCGAAGGACCTTTCCACCTGAACGATTATGTGCGTTACGTGCAGGAATTCATTCGTTTCCTGGGGCCCGACGTCCATGTGATTTCCGTTTGCCAGCCCACCGTGCCGGTGCTGGCGGCCATTTCGCTCATGGCCAGCAACAACGATCCCTGTCTGCCTCGCAGCATGGTCATGATGGGCGGCCCCATCGATACCCGCAAGTCGCCCACGCAGGTCAATCGGCTGGCCACGACCAAGCCTTATTCGTGGTTTGAATCCAATCTGATCCACCGGGTGCCGCCACGCTATCCCGCTGCGGGCCGGCGCGTATATCCGGGATTCCTGCAGCACACCGGATTCGTGGCCATGAACCCCGATCGCCATATGCGCTCGCACTACGATTTCTATATGGATTTGCTCAAGGGCGATAACGACGATGCCGAAGCGCACCGACGCTTCTACGATGAGTACAACGCCGTGCTGGACATGCCGGCCGAGTTCTATCTGGATACCATCAAGATAGTATTCCAGGAACACCGGCTGCCTTGCGGCACCTGGGAGATCGACGGTCAAAAAGTCGATCCATCGGCCATCAGCAATGTTGCCCTGCTGACCATAGAAGGCGAATTCGACGACATCTCCGGCCAAGGCCAGACGCAGGCGGCCCACGATTTGTGCTCGGGTATTGCCAAGAGCCGCAAGCAGCACTACACCGCGCCGCGTTGCGGCCATTACGGCATATTCTCGGGCCGGCGCTGGCGCGAAACGATTTGTCCTAAAATAGCTCAATTCATACGCCACGCCGCGTAGAGGCTCTGGCTGATCGCTTTAATCAGGGGCCTCGCGAGGCCCCTGATTTTTCTTATGCCCTCTTTGTCGCTTGTGGATCGCATCGACGCGGTTCTACCTCAAACCCAATGCACTAAATGCGGCTACGACGGCTGTCGCCCTTATGCCCAAGCCATTGCCATGGACAGCGAAGCCATCAACCGCTGCCCGCCCGGTGGAGAGCAAGGCATACAGGCCCTTGCCGCACTGCTGGATTTGCCTGTACTGCCGCTGGACGAAGAATGCGGCCTACATGCGCCGCTGACGGTCGCCGTCATCGACGAAGCGCACTGCATAGGTTGCACGCTATGCATACAAGCATGCCCGGTCGATGCCATCGTGGGTTCGAACAAGCTGATGCATACTGTCATTGCCGACCGCTGTACCGGTTGCGATCTATGCGTGGCACCCTGTCCGGTCGATTGTATTGTCATGATCCCCGCCCAAACCTCCTGGACACCTGATCGCGCCGATGCCGCGCGCATTCATCATCGCCGGCGTCAGCAGCGGCTGGACAGCCTGCACAAGGAATCGTCGGCCCTAGCTGCCCGAACGCTGGCCAACAAAGCGCCGCTAGCTGCGCAGGCAAGCAGCGACCCGGCCATACGCCAACAAACCATTGCCCAGGCGCTGGCTCGCGCACGCGCGCGCCGCCAGCAGAAATAGAAATGAATGCCGCAAAACGCACGGAAATATTCAGGCGGCTGCAAGCCGCCAACCCCAGCCCTACAACAGAACTGGAATACGCCAACACATTCCAACTGCTGATCGCCGTCATTCTGTCGGCCCAGGCCACCGACCGCTCGGTGAATCTGGCCACGCGCAAGTTCTTTCCCGAACACGGCACGCCCGAAGGCTTGCTGGCCTTGGGCGAAGCGGGACTGGCCGACCGCATCAAGACCATAGGCCTGTACAAGACCAAGGCACGCAATGTCATCATGACATGTCAAATGCTGATCGATCAGCATCAGAGTGAAGTACCCGATGACCGCGCCGCGCTTGAAGCCTTGCCAGGCGTCGGGCGCAAAACCGCCAACGTCGTGCTGAATACCGCTTTCGGCCATCCCACCATCGCCGTCGATACACATATTTTCAGGGTAGCCAACCGCACCCGGATCGCGCCGGGCAAGACTGTGCTTGAAGTCGAACGCAAGCTGGAAAAAGTCATCCCGAAGACATTCATGCTGGATGCGCACCACTGGCTGATATTGCATGGCCGCTATATATGTGTGGCGCGCAAGCCCAAATGCCCGCGCTGCGGCATCGCGGACCTATGCGAGTACAAAGAAAAAACGGTTTAGGGGTTTTCCAGACACCTATGTAAAACCCGCATAGTGTTTTGCATGCCTTGATCTCATACTTTTGTTCAACCTGAACAATACTAAAACTACGACAGCGGTATGAGCGACTACATCCTGGAAACCAAGCACCTGTTCAAAGAGTTCCGCGGCTTCGTCGCGGTCAGCGACGTGAACCTGCAGGTTCGACGCGGCAGCATCCATGCGCTGATCGGCCCGAACGGGGCGGGCAAAACCACGTGCTTTAACCTGCTGACCAAGTTCCTGGCGCCGACCTCGGGCAGCATTTTCTTTTCCGGCCACGAAATCACCCACGAGAAGCCGGCGCAAATCGCGCGGCGCGGCATCATCCGCTCGTTCCAGATTTCGGCCGTG
>DATCYE010000388.1:0-4946 GCA_036570485.1 Pusillimonas sp.
CGCCATCTTCCAGCAGAAAGGTTGGGGGCATTATCAGCAAGCAAAGTTGGTTCTGTTCAATGGAGCAACCCCCACCGCCTGCGGCACGGGCCAATCGGCCATGGGGCCGTTCTGTCCCGGAGACAGCAAAGTCTACCTGGATCTAAGCTTCTTCAAGCAAATGGCGCAGCAACTGAACTCGCCCGGGGACTTCGCTCAGGCTTACGTCATCGCGCATGAGGTCGCGCACCATGTCCAGCACCTGCGGGGCATTACCGACCAAGTGAACCTGGCGCGGCAACGCGCAAGCGCTGTGGCGGCGAATCAACTATCGGTGCGTGTCGAATTGCAGGCGGATTGCCTGGCCGGCGTATGGGCCCGGCACTCCGACACGCAGCGCAACACCCTGGAACAAGGCGATATAGAAGAAGCATTGAACGCTGCAAGCGCCATTGGCGACGATCGCTTGCAGCGGCAATCCCAGGGCTATGTCGTGCCGGACTCTTTCACGCACGGAAGCTCGGAGCAGCGGGTCCGCTGGTTCACTCGCGGATTCAAGAGCGGCAACACCGCGCAATGCGACACCTTTAGCGCAACCTCGCTATAAAATCACGCTATTGGGCTGCCTATTTTGCCGGGATGCCCACACCGGAATTCATCTCTGGATGGTTTTCTATGGGTGCCGGATACGCCGGCGCCCCCGAAGGCTGAATCCCGGGGGAATAGGTACCCTGCGATGAGGGCATGGTCGATGACGGCGAGGCAGGCATATGAGAAGGCGCCGTACCCGCAGGCGCGCCCGTGCCGGTCGACGTAGCGGAGGATCCCGCCGGAATCTCGGTTTCGGTGATCGTCAATGTCGGCTTGATATCTATCTGTTGCGCCTTGAGCCAGGCCCGATGGGCGGCGTCGGTCTCGTGCGCCTGTGCAGCGGCAAACGGCGCGGCAAGCATGGCAGCCATCAATAGTGTTCTATGTAATGTTTTCATAATGGTCAGCTCCTTGAAAAGATTGCTGAACATTCATCGTAGGACAAATAGGGAAAACCATAATCACTCAAATGTTTCAAGCTGTCACCCTATGGCACTCAAGTCGTGGCCGCTTCCGTAGTATCCCACCCTTGCATCCATTCCGGACGGTTGACCCGGCGACACATGGAGTTTCAGTTTTTTATGGGGCGCTTCAGTCGTAGAACTTTATTTTCCGGTTCATGCTAGAATCCCGTTTCTCTTCGCAGCATATGCGTAATTGGAAAGTGCTACACTTTTTAGTTGACGTTCGCTGTCTCGGTGGTGACCGTAGCTCAGTTGGTAGAGTCCCGGATTGTGATTCCGGTTGTCGTGGGTTCGAGCCCCATCGGTCACCCCAAATCCCTATAATTTTCAAAATCTTACGGCTTGACGAGCTTTCCGTAATATGAAAATTAGGATAAAAACAAAGCATAAGAATCTATCTGGCCTCGACACTGCAAATGTCGGGGCTTTTTGCATGCTGCGGGCGCTGTGCGCCGACTCACGGAAATAACATGGAACTCGATTGGACTCAGGCGCCTTCGAACTGGAACTGGGCCGCGCAAGACGAAGACGGTCGCTGGTTCTGGTACTGCGTGAAACCAGTGCTGGGCATAGGCGGCGGCGTATGGCGCGCACCTTTCCGGGCGCAGGCTTTTGCCTGCCAGGGCGAACCCAACCCTCAATGGTACGATGCCTTGCTGGAACGTCCCGCGCAACCTTAGCGCCCGAGCATGATAAACCGTTAAGGCATTGACTATGGCTTCATTGGAATACCTGGTTTCGGAGTACTGGCCGCACCTGGCGTTTTTGTTGAGTCTGGCCGTAGGGGGAACCGCCGCCGTCCATGCCGCAATGACCAAGAACGACGTGCGCGCGGCCATAGGCTGGGTAGGCGTCATATTGATGTCGCCTTTAATTGGACCGTTTTTCTATCTGATCGCCGGCATCAACCGCATACGCCACGATCATATTTCCGAGCAGCGCAACAAAGATCTAAAAGACTACGCCGCCATTCCAGAGCCGCCCGTTGCCGATATCGGCGCCATTGCCGGTGAGCAGTTTTCTTCACTGCGCGTTCTGGGCGATCGCATCAGCCATTTTCCGCTACGCGACGGCAACCACATACAGATGCTGATAGGCGGCGATCAAGCCTATCCCGCCATGATCGCCGCCATCGATGGCGCGACCCAATCAATTGCCTTGCAAACCTATATTTTCGATGATGACAGCGAAGGGCAAAAAATTGCCCAGGCACTGTCGGAAGCGCATGCCCGAGGGGTCGAAGTACGGGTACTTATCGATGCGGTCGGCTCGAAATATTCCCGGCCGCCCATCATCAGGCGGCTGCGCAAGTACGGTATCCGGACCGCGCTGTTCATGACCAACCCGCTGGGCATGCGTATGCCCTACGCCAACCTGCGCAGCCACCGGAAAATATTGGTTGTGGACGGACGTTGCGCATTTACGGGCGGCATGAACATACGCGAAGGATTCGTTTCTAGCGCCGGTAAAAACATGGCCAGCGACACCCACTTTCGGGTGGAAGGACCCGTCGTGCTGCAATTGATGTCGGTATTCGCGCACGACTGGAGATTCACGACCAAAGAAAACCTTCCTTACGAGACCTGGTGCCGCTCTGCCTGGAATCCGCCCACGCCGCAGGTACCTGCACGCTGCATCCGTTCTGGTCCCGACCGTTATATCGTGGGCACACACAACATGCTGCTGGGTGCCTTTGCCGTGGCGCAAAAGCACATACGCATACAGTCGCCCTATTTTCTGCCCGATCAAATCCTGCTGGGCGCCATCAATACGGCGGCCCGGCGCGGCATCAGGGTGGACATTGTTATTCCGGGCCGCAACAACCTGCGTCTGGTCAATTACGCCATGACGGCTCAATTGGACCAGGTAATACGCAATGGCTGCCGCATATGGCGTGCCCAGGGCAATTTCAATCATTCCAAGCTGATCACCATCGACGGCGCCTGGTCTTACGTGGGTTCATCGAACATGGACCCACGCAGCCTGCGTCTTAATTTCGAGCTGGACATGGAGGTTTACAGCCGCGAGCTGGCCGGTCAGATCGAAGGCTTGATCGACACGGAAATAAAAAACTCGGACGAAGTCACATTGGAAGGGCTGGCTGCCATCCCCTTTCGCAAACGTCTGCGCAACAGGGTGATATGGCTGGCCAGCCCTTATTTGTGAAACGTAGTCAGGCTTACTGAGGCTGAACCTTTGCCTGCTTGGCAACCTCGCCCCAACGAATGATCTCGGCGTCGACGAACTTGCCGAAAGCCTCGCCTGTCATATTGGGCGTAGCCGAGCCGTTGCTGGTCCAGAGCTCTTTTACCTTAGGGGCATTCAAAGCCTTGACCAGTTCTTCGGACATCTTCTTGACAATGTCGGCAGGGGTGCCGTCGGGTGCCCACATGGCGTACCAAGTGGATACCTCGTAATCGGGCACACCGGCTTCAGCCGCAGTCGGTACGTCGGGGAAAGACGGCGAACGCTTGGCCGCAGCGACCGCCAGCGGACGAATACTGCCGGCACGGATATGCGATGCCGACGAACCCAGACCGTCGAACGCCACATCGACCTGCCCGGTAACCAGGCCGGTCAGCATAGGCCCGGCGCCCTGGTAAGGAACGTGAGTCAATTCAATGCCGTTCTTCAGAGCGAACAATTCGCCCGCCAAGTGGTGAGTACTGCCGATGCCGGCCGAACCGAAGTTGATCTGACCAGGATTGGCCTTGGCTTTTTCAAGGAATTCCTTGACGTTTTTTACCGGCAGCTTCGAGGCATTCACCACGATGATCTGCGGCGGCTGAGCCAACAAGGCAACGGGCGTGAAGTCTTTCTGGATATCGTAGTTCAACTTCTTGTAGATGGACGGCGCCACCGCATGGTGAGCGCCGCCCATAAAGAAGGTATAGCCGTCTGCCGCAGCGCGAGCCGCCACGCCGGCACCCAGCGTACCGCCGGCGCCGCCCCTATTGTCGACAACCACGCTTTGCTTGAGCTGCTGTCCAAGCTGATGCGCCAACGGTCGGGCAAACGTATCGGTGCCGCCACCTGCTGGGAACGGAACGATAATAGTGATGGGCCGATCGGGCCATGCCGCTTGCGCGGCACCGGACACTGCCAATGCGGACAGGGCCACGGTGGCGGCTAAAACAAAACGCTTCTTCATGAAATCTCCTCTTGGATTCTTATATAAAAAACTAAAGTGCGATTATTCGCATAAAGCACTCCGCATTCTCTGTGCGGAGCGTGTGGCAAACTACTGGAGAAAACACCTATCGCCAGCATAAAAACTGCTCTCGCAGCGTAAAACTAAATAGCAGGACCCATTACGTACTCGGGCAGCGATGTGACGATCTGGGGAAAAACACACAACACAACGATGGCCAGCATCATCACCAGCACGTACGGCAAGGCGCCCCAAAGAATCTCCCGGGTCGGGACATCGGGCGCGATGGAGTTCAGCACAAAAAGGTTCAAGCCCACCGGCGGAGTAATCAGCCCTATCTCCATGTTGATGGTCAGCACCACGGCGAACCAATAGGGGTCAAAACCGGCCTGGGTGATAATGGGAAAAAGCAAAGGGGCCGACATCACGATAATGGCCACGGGCGGCAAAAACATGCCTGACACCAGCAAAAACACATTGATCAGCCCCATCAGCGCCCATCGATTGATCTGAAGCTCGGCGATGGCGGCGGCCAATGATTGCGTGATGTAAAGCGAAGACAAGGCAAACGCGAAAAGTTCGGCCGAGGCCATGATCATCATGATCATGACGCTTTCGCGCATGGCCGAGCCGAAAATGCCGGTGTAGGTCTTCATCTTCACCAGCCGGTAGACCACCGCGACGACCAGCAGGGTCAGCATGGCGCCGGCGCCGGCCGCCTCGGACGGCGTGGCCACGCCGCCATACAGCACGAACAGCAG
>DATCYE010000389.1:0-2935 GCA_036570485.1 Pusillimonas sp.
CCCATGGCAATGCCGCTGATCTGAACACGCCCGGCCGGAACGGTTTGGCCCGGATCGGACGGGGAGTTGATCCACGACTTGACCGGCAGTTCCCAGATGGAATCTTGGCTGGGGCTGGGCTTCTCGCCCACCGGCGTCCACCGATAGCTGGTTTGCTGTATCTTGGCCGGCGACTGCTCTTTGGTGAATGCCAGGTGCTTGATGTACTTGATGGAGTTCACCCCCGTATAACCGGGCACGATCATGCGCAAGGGTCCGCCGTGCGCCAGCGGCAGGGCCTGGCCATTCAGTTCCCACGCCAGAATGGCGTCTTCAAGAGCTGAAATCGGCACTGAACGCTCTATCTTGATGGTGTTGGGATCCAGGCCTTGCGGAATGGGTTCACCGCCCGTACTGGTCATGTAGACCATGCCGTCTGCCATGCCTCCCACCGCTTCCAGCACCGCCTTGACCGGCACCCCCGTAAAAATGACGCAACCGGCGGCGCCCACCGTCCATTGCGTACCGCTGGGTTTATGAGGAAACCAGGCCCGGCCGTTGCCCGAGCATTGCAGAACCATAGGCACGGCCGCCAACCCCAGCTTTTTAAGCTCGGCCACGGTAAAGCTGCGTGGCTTGCCAACGCCGCTGACCTCAAGCGTCCAGCTGTCCGGCTCTTTCATCATGCTGGCATCAGTGGGCGGCGCCACATTATTGCGAACAAACAGGCGATTGGCCGGCGTAATGACACTGCTTCCAAAGGCCGTTCGCCGCGTTTCTATGGTGTTGGCACTATGAACAATCATGCTGTCGGCGTCTTTCCAACTGGCATAACCGGGCAAGGGCTTGGCAGCCGGACCTGCCGCCGCACCCGGGTCCGCAGCACCAGTATCGGCATGTGCCGCAGCACCGAAACCTGCCAACGCCACCACGCTGCCGGTTGATACCAGCATACGGCGACGGCCTACATTCGTAAGTTTTTCCATGTCTTCCTCCTGTTGAGCCGCGGGGGCTTATGCGTATGGAATATATATTTATACATTTGAGTTATATCATATTGTGGAGGAGTAAAGTTCGGTGCTTCTCTGCTTAGGAAGTAAACTTGGCGTTACGTTTTCCTTAAGCTTCCACCATATTCTCGATGCAGCCTTCAAGGTCAATATGAACGACACACGCTATCCCTTGTGGACTCGACGTTTCCACTGGCTTGTCTTTATTCTTGTCGCCTCGGCCCTTATCCTGATTTACGCACATGGCTGGTCTCCCAAGGGCTCAACCATGCGTGACGCATTCAAGTGGGCTCATATTCAGTTTGGCATAGCCATCATACTGACGATGATCCCCCGGTTGGTAGCGTGTTTGCATGGGCAACGTCCTCACATTGTCCCGCCGCCGCCCTCGTGGCAGAAGTGGCTGGCCCATCTGGTGCAATTTGTGCTGTATGTTTTATTGTTTGCCGTCCCGCTGCTTGGCATTGCCAACCGCTTGTGGTCACCCAGCGACTGGAATTTTCTGGGTATTGCGCTGCCGCACGTACCGGCGACCGACAAGGCGTTTTCAAAAGAGCTTGAAGAAATCCATGAGACGCTCGGAAATGTACTGATGTACCTGGCGGGCGCCCATGCCGCCATTGGACTGGCGCATCATTTCGTACTGCGCGACAGCACGCTAAGGGCCATGCTGCCTTTCTGGCGCAATGCCGATGCCGCCGGCTCTGATAAAAGCAAGTTAACGGTACAATAGCCCCTTTCCATTTCAGCCCCCGGGATATACACCCGTTACGGCGATCATCATGCAAGAAATCACCATCAAGCGGCCTGGTACCGCAGCTGCGGCCACGTCCGTAAAATCATCCGCCTTCCTGTTGCCCGAAGAACCCGCAGCGTCCGTGCAACAGACAGTTGAAAGCGCAGCCAAAATACCCAGTACGCTCCTGATCCCCGAAGAACCTGAAACGCCATCGGCGCTACTTGTTCCCGAAGAGCCCGAAACGCCGAAAGCATCAACCGCCACCAAAACCCGCAAGCTCTTCATCCGCACCTTCGGTTGCCAGATGAACGAATACGACTCCGACAAAATGGCGGACGTATTGCGTGAGGACCAGGGCGTTGAGCTCACCCAGAATCCCGACGAAGCCGACATCATTCTCTTTAACACCTGTTCCGTGCGCGAAAAAGCGCAGGAAAAAGTGTTTTCCGATCTGGGCCGAGTGCAGCACCTGAAGCAAAGCAACCCCGACCTGATCATCGGTGTGGGCGGCTGCGTTGCCAGCCAGGAAGGCGACGCCATCATCAAGCGCGCCTCGTACGTCGATGTCGTGTTCGGCCCGCAAACCCTGCACCGCTTGCCCCAGCTTATTGCTCAGCGCCGCGAATCGGGGCGTTCGCAGGTCGACATCAGTTTTCCTGAAATCGAAAAATTCGACGCCATGCCGCCGGCCCGAGTCGACGGCCCCACCGCCTTCGTCTCCATCATGGAAGGCTGCAGCAAGTATTGCAGCTTCTGTGTAGTGCCCTATACGCGCGGCGCCGAAGTGTCGCGCCCTTTCGACGATGTCCTGATGGAAGTCGCCGACCTGGCCGACCAGGGCGTAAAAGAAGTCACCCTGCTGGGCCAAAACGTGAATGCCTATCGCGGCCCCATGGGCGAGGGCGCCGAGATCGCCGACTTTGCCATGCTGCTGGAATACGTGCATGAAATCCCCGGCATTGAGCGCATACGCTACACCACCTCGCATCCCAAGGAAATGACTTCGCGGCTGATCGAGGCCCATGGCGCCCTGCCCAAGCTGGTGCCCTTTCTGCACTTGCCGGTACAAGCCGGCAGCGACACCATTTTGGCGGCCATGAAGCGCGGCTACACGACGCTGGAATTCAAGTCCATTGTCCGCCGCCTGCGCGCGGTGCGCCCTGACATGACGCTGTCGTCCGACTTCATAGTCGGCTTCCCGGGCGAA
>DATCYE010000390.1:0-8921 GCA_036570485.1 Pusillimonas sp.
GACCACGGGCACGGCGCCCAGGCGGGCCGGCAATGCGCATCAGAATCTGGTGCCGTATCAGGTGTTTGCCGCTGCCGATGGTCACTTGATCGTTGCCGTGGGCAACGACAGCCAGTTCAAGGCCTATTGCCAGGCAATAGACCGCCCTGGTCTACCCGAAGATCCGCGCTTCAAGACGAATTCGAATCGCGTCATTAACCGCGACGTTCTGGTGCCCATGCTGTCCGAGGCCATGAAAGCCCAGGCACGGGATTACTGGCTGGAAGCGTTGGAGCGCGTGGGCGTGCCGGCCGGACCGATCAACACCATCGATCAGGTCTACGACAACCCGCAGGTTCAGGCGCGCGGCCTGCGCAAGACCCTGCCGCACGCCTCGGCCGGGCAGGCACCCGTGGGCGCCAGCCCCTTACGGTTTTCGGACAGCCCGGTCAGCTACCGGCATGCGGCACCTTTGTTGGGCGAGCATACCGAGCAGGTGCTGCGCGAACGCCTGGGCCTGTCGGATGAAGAGATCATGGATTTGACCAAGTAGGCAGGTACTGCTTGGATCGCAAGGCATACGATAAAACCAGGAGCAAAGTAATGAAAAGCATCAAGACAGTAGGAGTGGTTGGAGCCGGCGCGATGGGGCGTGGGATTGCGCAAATAGCGGCGCAGGCCGGCCTGGATGTGCTGTTGTTCGACCTGAACGCCCAGGCCATCGAGGCGGCCAGGGAAAACTTGCAGCAAATGTGGGGCAAGCTGGCCGCCAAGGGCAAATTATCAGAGCAGCAGGCGGCCGAGTCGCTGGCCCGTGTTGCCGCTTGTTCCGACTTGCAAACCATGAGCCGTGCCGACCTGGTCGTCGAGGCCGTGGTCGAGCGTCTGGATGTCAAATGTGATCTTTTCAAGCAACTAGAGGGCATAGTCGCACCTGATTGCATACTGGCGTCCAATACCTCGTCCTTATCCATTACCGCGATAGCTCAGGCTTGTGAACGGCCTGGCCGCGTCGTGGGCTTTCACTTCTTCAACCCTGTGCCGCTCATGAAAGTGGTCGAGGTAATCGACGGCTTGCGCAGCGACCCGCAAGCGGGCGACGCACTGATGGAGCTGGCACGCCAGATGGGTCACACGCCTGTGCGGGCCAAGGACATGCCCGGATTCATTGTGAACCACGCCGGGCGGGGCATGAATATAGAGGGCCTGAAGACGGCTCAAGAGTCGGTCGCGCCGTACTACCAGGTCGATGCGATCATGCGGGAACAGGCCGGTTTCCGCATGGGGCCGTTCGAGCTCCTGGACCTGACGGCACTGGATGTATCCCAACCTGTCATGGAGTCCATCTATCAACAGTTTTACGACGAGCCGCGTTTCAGGCCTTCGCCGATCGCTGCGGTGCGCGCGGCCGGCAAGCTGTTGGGCCGTAAAACCGGCGAAGGTTTCTATACCTATCCCGACGGGCAGAAGCAGGTGCCTGTGGAGCCGCCCGTGCCCGCCTTGCCCCAGGGCTTGAAGGTTTGGCTGGCTCCCTACCATTCGATTGGACACAAGCGCGCTGCGGCCTTGCTCAAAAGCCTGGGCGCCAGCGTCATTGCAGCGGAGGCTCCACCCGCCGATGCATTGATCGTCGTGACGCCTTATGGTGAAGATACGGCCAGCGTGGTTGGGGAGCATCAATTGGATGGTGAACGTACCGTTGCGCTGGATACGTTTTTCGGTCTGGATCAGGGCCGGCGCCGTGTGCTGATGTGCTCGGTGGCCACGCAGCCGAAATGGCGCGATGCCGCCCATGCCTTGTTTGCCAGCGATGGCACTGCCGTCTCGGTCATCGACGACTCCGCCGGTTTTATCGCGCAACGCGTCGTGGCGGCCATTGTGAACGTGGCCAGCGATATTGCCCAGCAGTCCATCGCAAGCCCGTCCGACATTGACCTGGCGGTATCGCTGGGCCTGGGTTACCCCAAGGGTGGTCCGCTGTCCATGGGTGATGCTCTGGGTGCGGCGCATGTGCTCGAGATTCTGCGGGCCATGTATCGCATTACCGGCGATATGCGCTACCGGCCCAGCCCCTGGTTGCAGCGCCGGGTGCAATTGGGCTTGTCGTTGCGAGCCGAGCCGGCCTGCATCGCCCGTTAGGGTAGGCCCTGCGTTCCGTAGTCGTTTAATACAAAAAAGCCGCAGCATTTTCATGCTGCGGCTTTTTTGTCGTGGATGCGATTGCCGTTTATTTGGCGGCGTGCACCATGTATTCGACTGCGGCTTTGACTTCGGCGTCGGAGGCCTGCGAGCCGCCGCGCGGAGGCATGGCACCCTTGCCGTTGATGGCGATGGCCAGCATGCTGTCCATGCCTTGTTCAATCAAAGGCGCCCAGGCGGCCTTGTCGCCGAACTTGGGAGCGCCCGCAACGCCGGCGGCGTGGCAAGCGAAGCAGACAGACTTGTAGAGCTTTTCGCCGGCGGGGTCGATGGCGGCGGTTTCTGCAGCGGCCGCAGCGGGCTTAGCTGCCGGCGCAGCAGCAGCCGGTGCTGCGGGAGCGGCTTCAGCCTTGGGGGCGGCGGGCGCTGCCGCTTTGGCGACCTGTTCGGCCTTGCCTTCTGCCGCGGGTTCCTTGGGTTCGTCGAAGGATGCGCCGGACTTGTTGGCGATATAGACGACGGCGCGCTCGATTTCAAAGTCGCTTAGCGATGGATTGCCGCCCTTGGGAGGCATGGCGCCTATGCCGTGGATGGCATTTTTGACCATGTCTTCGTAGCCGGCCTTGACGAACGGAGCCCAGGCGGCGGTATCGCCGATCTTGGGTGCGCCCGCCACGCCGGCGGTGTGACATGCAGTACAGGTGGATTCGAAAACCTGCTGGCCGGTTTTGAATACCTTGGGCGCGTTAGCGTCGACCAGGCTGAATCCGGCAACGGGCTTGATGCGCTGGGCAATGGCTTCGGCCGTCTGGGCATCGGAACCGGAGCCCATCTGGGAGCTTGCAGCTACCAGTTTGACCAGCAGCATAATCACGATAATTGGCACGATAAAGGCCAGGATTACGGTTACGATCAACTGCTTGGGCGTTTTGATAAGACCTTCGTGCTCCGCGATGGTCTCTTCGACGTGTTGTTCCGTATTGTTCATAATCGAATCCTGCGTGTTCCTAGTCTGAGGGCGTCAAGGCCTGAATTCTGTGATGGTCTGTCTACAAGAGCGGCGGGCTTTACGCTTGCGCGCGAGGCGATCCGAAAGCTCCTGAATAAGCGATTATAACTAGACTACTGTTTCAGTGCATAAACGGCTGCATGCGTTCGCCTCGCCGCTGGGCTTGCACCTGTTTTTTCCTTGTTGGAAAAATTTCCTGCAAACACGCTACAATGACGGCCCCGCGCCCGTAGTTCAATGGATAGAATGAGAGTTTCCGAAGCTCTTGGTACAGGTTCGATTCCTGTCGGGCGCGCCATTATTCCTGCAGCATTTTCGATATTTGATTGCGGCGCCCGCATGCCGGGCGCCTTTCTTATCGAACTTAGCCCTTACACGGCGTTTTAAGCGCCGCGTGATAGCGCGCCACGTAGCTGTCGAAATCTTCAGTGTCGCTATCTTCCAGTTGCTGCTGCTTGATCAGCGATTCCTTGGCTATCTGATCGTATTCTTCTTGTATGGCTGGTGCCAGCGGCTGCGCGCGCAGAGCGTCGCGGTGTTCGGTGCTGCGCTTTAGCGAGTAATCGTGCAGGCTCAGGTTTTGATCGCGCAGCGCTTGCAGCAGGCGCGCCGAAGGCGTCTTGCTGCTGTCGTGCACTTTCTCGGCTTGTATGGCCAGCGCCTTGGCATAATGGTCGCCGCCATGGGCCTGATCCAGCAATTGAGCATAGGGCTCGATGCTTTCGATAAGCTGGGCGCTCCATGCCTCCCGGGTGGTGGCTTCGTTTTGATTGATCAGCACCAGTCCGGGCTTGCGGCCTTCTTTTACGACCAGGCTGAAATTGTCGTGGCTATCCGTGCAGAAGCCGTTGTTGGGAAACAGACTGCTTTGTTCGGCAGCGCAGAACAACAGGAAGGCGTCCATGAAACGGCAGGTGCTGTCTGAAATGCCTATGGGCGATTCAGGGTCGATATCCAGGCAACGCACCTCGATGTACTGCACGCCGCGTTCGGCAAGCGCCTGAGCGGGGCGTTCGCATCGGCCGGTGGTGCGTTTCGGACGAATATTGGAGTAATACTCGTTTTCGATCTGCAGGATGTTGGTGTTCAGCTGTATCCATTCGCCATTGCGGTGGGTGCCTATTGCTTCGTAGGCCGGCCATGGCGTGCTGACCGCCGTCAGCATGCGCGCCAGGAATGTTTCCAGGTCGTTATAGCAAAGCTGCAGGTCGGACTGCGCCTTGTTCTGATAGCCCAGGTCGCTCATGCGCAGGCTGGTCGCGTAAGGCAGATACAGTGTGTCGGCGTCAAGCGCTTGCAAAGGATTGGGCAGGCCGTGCATGAACTCCTTCGTTATGGCGGGCGAAGCGCCAAACAAGTACATGAGCAACCACGAGAACCGCGTAAAGTTGCGGATCAGGGCCATGTAGCCTTTGGAGCGCTGTTCGCTTGGCGTGGCGCCTTGTATGCCCAGCACATCCCAGAAGGCGTCGGGTACGGAAAAGTTATAGTGCACGCCCGCTATGCATTGCATGGCTTTGCCGTATCGTTCGGCCAGGCCTCGGCGGTACACATGCTTGAGCATGCCGGTATTGGACGTGCCATACCATCCGATGGGGATTTCAGCCTCGGGCGGCAGGTGGGCCGGCATGGATTGATTCCAAATCAGCTCATCGGTCAGTTGCTGGGCGACGTAGCGGTGGGTTTGTTCCAATTCGTGCACGAGACTTTCGGTAGAATCGTGCGTCCCTGTAATCAGTTCAAGCAAGGCTTCCGAATAATCGGTGGTAACGCGCGGGTTGGTCAGTGCCGAACCCAGGGCTTGAGGATGCGGCGTTTTGGCCAGTTTGCCTTGGCCCGTGACGCGCAGGCCTTCTTTTTCAATACCGCGCAGCATGCCCTGGAGCACAGATAGATGTGAGCCCAATACGGCAAGGCGTTGGTTACTTGAAGTCATTCAGGGTATCTTTAAAGAAGTCTTTGTCGCAGGCGATTTTACCCGAGGAGTGGTCGTGATACGTATAGGTTTGATTATGCTGCTGTCCGGTGTTTTGGCGGCATGCTCGCCCCAATACAATTGGCGCGAGATTCCCGTGGGTCAGGGCGCCGCCAAGGCTTTTTTCCCTGACAAGCCGGCCACCCAGGAACGGACGCTAAAGTTTTCCGGGCACGATATTGCATTCAGCATGACCAGCGCAACCGTCGACGGCGCTCTTTTTACCGTGGCCTATGCGCCGCTGCCGCAGGCAATGCGTGCTGACGCGGCGAGCCGCAAGGAATTCGCTGCTGCCGTAGTGGGGTCGTTATACAGGAATCTGGGCCAGGAGCCACCGGCAACATTGTCGGTAGAGGGGGAATTGTTTACCGTGACAGGTAAATCGCCCGATGGCGATGTTGTGCTGCGGGCCCGGGTTTGGCTGACTGATACAAGCCTGGTGGAAGGTATCGTTACTGCTGAGCAGACTCGGTTTCCTGGGCCGCAGGCCGACGAGTTTTTGCGTGGTGTGGAACTGGCCCGCTAAGGCTGGGCAACAAGCCGGCTTGCAGCGCGGCGGTTATGGCTGCCTGGCGGCCATGTACGCCCAATTTCCGGCAGGCATTATGAATATGAAAATTAATGGTTCTTTCCGTAAGGCCAAGAATTAAGCCCATTTCCCAACTTGTCTTGCCGATTGCCGCCCATTGCAGGCAGGAAACCTCCCGTTGTGTGAGCGGCTTCATGAGCAACTCCTCCTTATGTCTTTAATATTATTTACATTTATTGAGTGAATGTATCAAGTTTTATCACCAAGGTAAAACCAGCCAAGACAAAATCGCCGCGTTTGACTTGGGCCGTATTCGGCAGGGGTGATAAAATGCATATCTGAAACAGCGCCGATTTGCTTGATCTGCTTGCGGGCGCCTCATAAATCCAGCTAAAGAGGTCCATAATGGCCGAACTTTCTGTAACCGATATTTCTACGACTTCTCTCGTCCCCGAGCAAACCGTCCCTCTGGCCGCATTGGCCACGACCCCAGGGTCGGTAGGCGTCGTATCCCCCCAATACATTTCCTTTACCGAACCGTTGGCCCTGACCAGCGGCCAGGTTCTGCCCAGCTACGAGCTTGCGGTGGAAACCTATGGTGTCCTTAACCAGGCGCGCACCAACGCCGTTTTGATCTGCCACGCCCTGAATGCGTCGCATCACGTCGCCGGGGTCACCGCAAACGACCTCAAGGACGTCGGCTGGTGGGACAACATGGTGGGCCCGGGCAAAGCTGTGGATACCGATCGTTTTTTCGTGATCGGCGTCAATAACATCGGTTCGTGCTTTGGTTCCACCGGCCCGGCCAGCATCAACCCGGCCACAGGCAAGCCCTGGGGCGCCGCTTTTCCCATGCTTACGGTGGAAGACTGGGTACGGGCCCAGGCGCGGCTGGCCGATCATTTCGGCATTGAAAAGTTTGCGGCCGTAATGGGCGGCTCGCTTGGAGGAATGCAGGCGCTGAGCTGGGCCATAACTTGTCCGGAGCGCATAGGGCATTGTGTGGTGATCGCCAGCACACCACGCCTATCGGCGCAGAACATAGGTTTTAACGAAGTCGCCCGCCGATCCATTATCAGCGATCCCGACTTTCATGGCGGCGATTACTACACGCACGACAAAGTACCGAAACACGGTTTGTCGGTGGCCCGGATGGTGGGCCATATTACTTACCTGTCCGACGACGACATGGCGACCAAATTCGGTCGAACCCAGCGCGCACCAGCCGACAACGGCGAATTCCACTATGGCTACGATGTGGAGTTCGAAGTCGAATCCTATCTGCGTTATCAGGGCGAGAAATTTTCTACCTATTTCGACGCCAATACCTACTTGTTGATTACGCGCGCGCTGGATTATTTCGACCCGTCGCGCAATCATGGCGGCGACCTGGCGCGTGCGCTGCAAGACGTCGTGGCCGACTTCCTGCTGGTTTCCTTCAGCACTGACTGGCGTTTTCCGCCGGCCCGCTCGCGCGAGATCGTGCGCGCGCTGCTGAAAAACAAGCGGCCTGTAACGTATGCCGAAATCGATGCCCCGCATGGTCACGACGCATTTCTTCTGGACGATGCCCGCTATCATGCCGTGGTGCAGGGTTATTACGACCGGATCGCCACCAAGCTGGGGCTGGGCGACAGGGCCAGGACAACAGGAGTACTAGCGTGAGCCAGACAGTCGTAGCACCGCGGCATGTGCGCGCCGATCTCAGGCGCATTGCAAGCTGGATCGAGCCAGGCAGCCGCGTGCTCGATTTGGGCTGTGGCGATGGCACCTTACTGGCGTATCTGCAAAATAACAAAAGCGTGGTGGGCGCGGGCGTAGAGCTGAACGACGAGCATGTGATCGCGTCGGTGCGGCGCGGCGTTCAGGTGATCCAGCAAAACCTGGAAGAGGGCCTGGCTTTATTCGACGATCAGCAATTCGATACTGTCGTGCTTTCGCAGACCCTGCAGTCCATGCATCACACCGAGCATATCTTGCGGGAAATGGCGCGGGTGGCGCGTTATGGCATTGTGTCCTTCCCCAACTTCGGTTATTGGCCGCATGGCTGGTCGATATTGCGGGGGCGCATGCCGGTAACCGGCGAAATGCCTTATCAGTGGTTCGATACGCCGAACATTCATTTATGCACGCTTAAAGATTTCGAAGGGCTGGCTGCGGCATTTCAGTTGCGCATAACGCATCTGGCCACCTTCAACGGCAATAAAGAAGTTAAACTTTTGCCCAGTTGGCGCAGCACCCTGGCGGTGTACCGCTTCGAGTCCCCTAACTGACACAAAGAGGCCCACCATCGCTTCATTGACCAGCGTCTAGGCCAGCCCTCGCGTCATCCCCTTGTTGGTGCTGGGCTTTGCAAGCGGATTGCCGCTGGCCCTGACGGGCGGAACATTGCAGGCCTGGGCCACGATCGATAACGTGTCGCTGCAAAACATCGGCTTTCTGACTTTGATCGGAACGGCGTATACGCTCAAGTTTCTTTGGGCTCCGCTGGTCGACAGGTACGCGCCTCCCGTTCTGGGACGTCGACGCAGCTGGATATTTTTTACTCAAATTTTGCTGGCGGCGGCTATCGCCTGCATGGGCCTGTTTTCCCCCGGCGGCCATCTGGGCCTGCTTGCGGCCTTGGCGGTGTTGGTGGCCTTTCTGTCGGCGACGCAAGACATTGCCTTCGATGCCTACAGCACCGATGTGTTGCGCAAAGAAGAGCGGGCCGCCGGCGCGGCGATAAAAGTGCTGGGCTATCGGCTGGCCATGATCGTGTCGGGCGGCTTGGCCCTGGTGCTGGCAGATCAGTGGCTGGGCTGGCAGAACATGTATTTCCTGATGGGCGGATTCATGGCGCTGTGCGCTATTGCCACCGTTCTGGCTCCAGAGCCCGAAGTGGTGGCACGCGCACCACGATCCCTGGCAGTTGCCGTGGTCGAGCCGCTGCTTGAATTCTTCAAGCGGCGCGGCGCCATCACCATTTTGCTGCTTATTGTGCTCTACAAGCTGGGCGATGCGTTCGCCGGGGCGCTGTCGACCACCTTTTTGCTACGCGGCGCCGGCTTCAGTGTTTCGGAAGTAGGCACCATCAATAAAGTATTCGGTCTTGCGGCGACCATCGCCGGGGCGCTGGCGGGTGGGTCCATTATGTCGCGGCTGGGCCTGTACCGGTCACTGATGCTGTTCGGTCTTTTGCAGGCCTTATCCAATTTCGGCTACTGGGTGCTGGCGGTTACGCCTCCGCATGTTTATTCCATGGCACTGGTCGTAGCCGTGGAAAACCTGTGCGGGGGTCTGGGTACGGC
>DATCYE010000391.1:0-3510 GCA_036570485.1 Pusillimonas sp.
CGCCGCAGGCGGGACCGCTGCGCCCTTCGAGCATGCGCAGTTCGCCATCGGTCTGCAAAATACACAAGGGTGGATGCCCGCCGTTGGACCACGACAGTTCGCCGCTGTTCAGGTCGATGACGGCCAGTATCAGCGTCACGAACATCATGTTGGGATTGTTTTCCGACAGGCGATTGTTGACCCGTTCCATAAGCAGCGCCGGATCCGTTTCGTCTTCGGCGCAGGCCCGGATCAGGGTACGGGTGACCGCCATGAACAGAGCTGCCGGCACGCCCTTGTCGGACACGTCGCCAATAACGAAGCACAGCTTGCCGTTATTCAGCAAGAAGTAGTCGTAGAGATCGCCGCCGACCTCTTTGGCGGGCAGCATTGTGGCGTACAGGTCGAGCTTCTTAAGCACATCGGCGGGGAGCGGCACAGGCAGCAGCCCCATCTGGATGTCATGCGCGATGCTCAGTTCGCTTTCAAGACGTTCGCGGCTGGAGGTTTCGCGCAGCAGTCGGGCGATGTTTTCACGCAACTGCTTGTCCATGAAAATAAAGGTCGAGGCCAGTCGGCCCACCTCGTCGGGTTGCTTGCTCGGCAACTGCGCAATGTAGCTTGGGATGTCTGCTTCGGCGCTTAGGTCCTGTTCGGGCAGCTTGCGCGCGAAAGCGCTTAGCTGTTGTAGTGGGCGGGTGATGCGCGCGGACAGGAACCACGCCACGATCAGTGAAATCAGCAATATGCCCAGAAAAATAACCCCCAATCTGTTGAGCAGTTGGGTGGCGGGCCGGGTCAGGTCGTCGCGGGGAACGGCCGCGACTATGGTCCAGCCCAGCGGCTTGAAGTGGGCCGCGCTGATCTCCCAGTCGCTTTGCCCCTCCTGGCCACCAAACGAGAATGTGGCGATTTCGCCACCGGAGGGAACCGCGTGCAGCGCCTCGAGCAGTGTTTTGCCGTTGTCGGGATCCTTATCCGTCAGCAAACCGGCGTGCCGTTCGGGAAGAGGGGAAACCAGTTGGCCGTCGTTCTGAACGATGAAGGCGAAGCCCAAGTCGGCCAGACGCAGCGACACCAGCGCCTCGCGGACAGCGGTTTCCATCTCGTCGCGCCGGCGATCGAACTGCCTGGATATGTCGAGCGCGCTGTCGGTAATCGCGAAAACCCAGTCCCACGGTTCGAAGTAAGAGAAATAGGCGTAGCGCAGTTCGTCTTTGTTGTCGGTCGTGCCGTCCGGCCAGCGGTAGATTGCAAAGCTTTGGCCTGTGGTGCGGGCTTCCTGATAGGCCGAGGCGGCCAGCGGGTGCCCCTTGAAGTCTTGCAGGCCGGATAGGTCCATGCCTATTAGTTCGGGCTTGCCGCTGGCGACGATAGTAAGCTGGTGATCGAAGATGAAGCTGAAGCGCTGGGCATTAAGCGCCAGTTTGTCTATCCATGCTTTGGCCAGCGCTTGTGCTTGCTTGGTGTCGATCTGGCCCTTGTCGACCTGATCTGCATACATGGTCAGCACGGACTGCATGGTAGTGCCCAACTGCACCAGGTGATCGCGGCCGTTGCGTACTGTAGTGATCTTGTCAGACAGCAAGGCTCCCCAGCGTGCCTCGCTGTCGCGTATGAGCAGGTTCAGCACGTTCTTCACGGCTTGCTGCTCGCTGGCGACGATGCTGCGGGTCACATTGCGCTGCGTCACCAGCATGACGGTGATTGCTCCAAGCAGCAGAGTCATACCGACCAGGAGGAAAATTTTGCTGCGCAGCGAGGTCAATCGCATAAATAGCCGCCCGATCAAGAATGTTGTGGCGATAAATTAGGTATGTTTTTGCTTTTGATTGTAAATTATTATTGCGTTGGCGACGCCATGCTTTTTTCAAGCAGCATGCGCTGTATGTACCGGACCGAACCAGCCGGGTAAACGGGAGCAAGAAATTCTGAATAGGCATGACGCAAATCACGATGACAGCTGATCGCGAACAAGCAGAAAAAAAACGCCGGCGCAGGCCGTTGCGCGATGTGTTGCTGGCATGCATCGTGGTGCTCTTGCTGGCCCAGGGGCTGATCGGCTCGCTCAGTCTTTCGGCGCTTAATCGCCTGGCGGCCGACAATACCGCCGAACGTATCGAGCTGCTGGCGCGGCGCACCTCTTCTCAAATCCAGACGGGCATGACGCTGGGCAAGCCCCTGGCCCAGTACTTCGGGCTTTCTTCCTTGCTGGATGAGCTTAGGTCGCAGGTTCCCGATTTTGCTGCGGCCGGCGTGGTGCTGAGCAATGGACAGGAGCTGGCGTCGGTTGGCACTTTGCCGGATGCCGGCAGTCTGATGCAAGCTCTGCTGGCGCCGCACTCGGGCGGTGCCGAGGTGTCGCATCTGTCGTCTGGCGCGGTCAGCATGTCGAATGAACAGGGCATACAGCTTGCCGTCCCCCTGATGCTTCCGGACGGCGGCGGGGTAGCCGGGGCAATGGTGTTGCGGGTTACACCCACCGACATGCGGCTGGGCGGCGTGATGCTTGAAAACGTACAGGTTCTTGGCTTGGCGACGCTGGCGGCTGTCTTGTTGTTGACCCTGGCCTTTCGCTACGCCATGCCGCTGCACGAACTGGCGGCGGCGAGCAAGATTCGTCTGCTGATTCCGCTGGCGATCCTGATGTTGGCGCAAGGTGTTTATGCCGCCTACACCATTCAAACTTTTCGCGATGTCTGGATCCAGGTTACGCAAGACAACACCATGATATTAGGTAGGGGATTGCAACATGACCTGAACCGGGTCCTGGGCTACGGCGTGGCCCCCGCGTCTCTGCGCGGAGTGGAACAGCCCATGGCGCGTCTGGCGGCTTCTTTCCCGGTTATTTCAGAGCTGCGCCTGCTCGATGGCCAGGGGCATTTGCTGAACCGCGCCGATGCTCAAGGCGCTTTGACGCCGCAGGACGCCCCGAATCTGGTCGATCCCATCGTCTTTCCGCTAAGTGCCGACTCTCAGGGGCCCGTCCTGGCAACGCTACAGGTGGGGCTGGATGAAAAGCGGATATCGGCCGGCGTGCGGGCTCGTGTTCTGGATGCCGCCACCGTGGTGGCGGTGGCCATGGTGGCGGCCATCGAGCTGCTGCTATTGCTTACGCTGCTTATGGATAGGGCGTTTTCGACGCGTACGCGCGGACAGGCAGGCGACCCCATCGGGCTGGATGACCAAACCAATGTGGGCGCTCTGGTGCGGCCCGTCATGTTCGGGTTTTTATTCGCCATGGCGCTGCCTCTTAGCTTTCTTCCCATCTATGCCAGATCGCTGCTGGCGTCCGCCGATCTGGGGCAAAGCGCGGCCCTGCTGATGGCCTTGCCTATCGCCGTTGAAATGGGCTGCGGCTTGTTGACGGCCCTGTTGGCGGGGCGCTGGACAGACCGGCGCGGCTGGCAGTGGCCGGTGCTTGCCGGCTTGCTGGTGGCGGTGTTCGGCAATCTATTTTGCGCGCAAGCGGGCTCGCTGACCTCGTTCACGCTGGCCAGAGGCCTGGTCGGACTGGGCTACGGCCTGACC
>DATCYE010000392.1:0-2690 GCA_036570485.1 Pusillimonas sp.
CGCTGGATTCGGCAATCAGCTCGGCTTACGATCAGGGCAAGCCGATATTGTTCTACTACTGGCAACCGGCCGGCCTGATGGCCAAGTACAAGTTCTACAAAATTCCGATGCCGCCGTTCAAGCAAACATGCTGGGATTTCATGATAAGCGGCAAGGGCACACCGTGCCCCACCGATTTCCTGGTCGCGCATCTCGGCATTGCCGTCTCGGCCCCGTTTGCCAGAGAGAACCCCGCTTTGATACAGTTTTTCCAGAATGTGCAGTTCCAGCCTGCGGTGCTCAATCAGGCCATTTACACGATGACCAGCCAGCATATCAAGGGCGACGCCATGGCCCAGCGCTTTTTGCGAAATCATCCCGAAGTCTGGAGCGCCTGGTTGCCGGCGGACAATGCCGCGCGCATGGAGCGGGCGTTGGGCATCGCCGAGGCGCAACAGGCCCGTTCCGGCTATGCGATCTTTCCGAAGCTGTCGCTGGCTCGGTACATAAACCAGCAGTTGATGTCGGCGGTAAAACAATATGGCGCCAGCCTGCATCGGGTCAGCAATGTCATCCTGACGTATGTATTGTTGCCGGTCGAGCGCGCGCTTCAGGGCATACCGCCGGTCGTATTGCTATTGCTCGTCGGCGCGCTGGCGTGGCATGCGACGCGCCGCATCGTCGCGCCTGTCGGCTATATGATCGGCCTGTATGCAATCGGCGCCGTGGGGTTGTGGGACAAACTGACGCAGACGTTCGCGCTCGTGCTGGTGGCCACCGTGTTCGCCATTATCATCGGTATTCCCATCGGCATACTGGCGGCGCGCAACCGGGTATTGCGCCGGATACTGACTCCCATCCTCGACGTCATGCAAACCCTGCCAAGTTTCGTGTACCTGATACCGGTGCTGATGTTCTTTGGGCTGGGCAAGGTGCCGGCGTTGTTTGCAACCATTATCTACGCGGTGCCGCCGCTGATACGCCTGACTACGCTTGGCCTGCGGCAAGTCAGCCACGACACCATGGAAGCCGCGCAGTCGTTTGGCGTGACGCGTTGGCAGATGCTCACGCGGGTGACGCTGCCGCTGGCCAGGCCCAGTATCATGGCGGGCATCAACCAGACGACGATGATGTCCCTGGCAATGGTCGTGGTGGCGTCGATGATCGGCGCGCGCGGCCTGGGAGAGGACGTGCTGGCCGGCATCCAGACGCTGAACGTCGGCCAGGGGCTTCAGGCGGGAATAGCCATCGTGATACTGGCTATTGTCATCGACCGGATCAGCCAGGGGTACGGTAAATCGCAGCGCAAGGCGCGTCGGCTTAAAAAGGGGCATAAATAATGAGCCAGCCAAAGATAGATGTTCGCGACGTCTACAAAGTGTTCGGCCCCAGTCGCGAACAGGCGCGCGCGGTGGAGCTCTTGCGCCAGGGCCAGGACAAGTCGTCCGTGCAGACGCAAACCGGGTGCAATGTCGGCCTGGCGGGAGTCAGTCTGGGTCTGCCCGCAGGGGATATCTCGTGCATCATGGGCCTGTCGGGCTCGGGGAAATCCACGCTGGTGCGCCATTTGAATCGCCTCATCGACCCTACTTCGGGCGAAATCGTGGTCGACGGGCACGACATTCTGAAGCTGGACATGCCGGCCCTGCGCGAGTTGCGCAGACACAAGGTCAGTATGGTGTTCCAGAATTTCGGCCTGCTGCCGCATATCAATGTGGTCGATAATGTGGCATTTGGGCTGCATGTGCGCGGCGACCGGCGCGCGCATGCGCACGCGGCGGCCCTTGAGTGGCTGGAGCGGGTGGGGCTGGCCGATTACGCGTCGAGCTATCCGGACGAGCTCTCGGGCGGCATGCGCCAGCGCGTCGGTTTGGCGCGGGCCTTGGCGATCGACGCCGAAATCCTGCTGATGGACGAGGCGTTTTCGGCCCTGGACCCGCTGATTCGCTACGATATGCAGGATCAACTGTTGTCGTTGCAGCAGCGCCTGAAGAAAACCATTGTGTTTGTCACCCACGACATAGACGAAGCGCTGCGGCTGGGCCAGAACATCGCCATCTTGCGCGACGGAAAGCTCGAGCAGGTGGGCACGCCCGACAATATCCGCAATCATCCGGTCAACGAGTACGTCGAGCGTTTCGTGGTGCGGCGCACTCAAAGCGCCTGATTCGCCATGAGCCGCCGCTGTGGCTCTGATGCCGCAACGCCGCCGCCGGGTGTTGGCGCGGACGATTTTGGCTTGCGTGGCATAACGAAAACATGCTAGTATACTTAGCTTGACCAAAGTAATTTGGTTATGTTATTGCCTGCAAGTATGCATTTGCATGCAAGGCAATAAAATACAAACGTGCACAAATCGGTGTACAAACCGTGGGCCAGGGCAAGGCGTCTTGGCTTTACGCAAATTAGCCCCGACCAATCGTAGTCGGGAATGGAGAAAACGATGTCGAACCCGACACCTACGCCCGCTGCATGGCGGCTTGGGCTCGTGGGGCGCAAAGTCGGCATGACCCGTATCTTTACCGAGGAAGGTGAATCCATCCCGGTTACGGTACTGGACGTGTCCAACAACCGCGTTACCCAGGTGAAGTCGCCTGAAATCGACGGCTATGCCGCGATACAGCTTGCTTATGGCACCCGTCGCGCCACACGCGTGACCAAGCCTCAGGCGGGGCACTACGCCAAGGCCGGCTCCGAAGCCGGCAGCATTC
>DATCYE010000393.1:0-3528 GCA_036570485.1 Pusillimonas sp.
TGATTGGCGCCCTGGCCGTCCTGGATGCGGCCCCGGGCTCCGCTATGGTTGTTGTTCCGGGCCTGATGGCATGCGCCTTGGTCTATTGGGTATATGCCAACCGGCTGGTGGATCTGGCAATGGTTAGCCTGGCCGGCTTGACCGCCTTGTGCCTGATAACGATAGGACTGTTTCCATTCATGGAGTCGGAAGCCGCCCTATTGTTTGTCATTATTGTCTTGCTGGCCCTGACGGGGCTGTTCCTGCATCGTCTGGGCGTACTGATGCGCTTGCGCGTTCCGGATACGATGGCGGTGGACCAAGCACAAACATCGCAGGAACCCTGGTTCATTGTGCTATTCCGATTGGCCGCCATGGGCGTGGCCGTAATTTTGATGATCGCCTTCCTTTTCATGGTGTTGGAGCCGGGGCTTGAGCGATGGTGGTTATGGGGCCTGCTGGTCTGCGCAGGCGGGATGCTGATCCAGCGTACTGCCGTGCAACGGTATGCCGCCCAGCTGGGCCTGACGCTGGTGGCTACCGGCCTGATCATGACCGGCATAGGCGTGTATGTCCTGGAGGCTGTTTCGCCTTTTATCCGGGCATGGGGGTTGATGGCGCTGGGGGTGCTGCTGTACCGCTACTCGGACAACATTGCCTTGCGCTTCCTGATTGCATTCTTCGTGCTGGCCTTGGCCTCGCTGCTGACTTGGCCGGAATCAAGCCGTTACGATTTGCTGGATATCTCGGGCAACGACCGCGTATGGACGTATTTTCCGGCTTATCTCCGCTTGTGGTGGCTGGCGGTGGCGGCCATTTTGGCGGTGGCCGTGGGCAGTCGGCGCCGCGATCCGGCCTTCTGGTGGCCGCTGGCCTGGGCGCTGGTCTGCCTGACCCAACTGATAGCGTGGCTGGCCCCGGCACCTGCGGTTCATGGCTTGGCTGCGGCCTGGTTGCAGCTGCCCGGCCTGGTGGTCATCTGGCTGGCTTGCGCGGCTTTGCCTGTGGTCGCGTTGGGCGCCCTGTTGTGGCGGGTGCGTGGCATGCCGTATGGCTTGCGCCTTGGCGCACCCGTGGCATTGGCGGTGGCCAGCACGGGTTGGATGGGCGCGCCGGGAGTTTCCATGGCGCTGCTTTGGCTGATATTGGGCTATGCACTTGCGCAGCGGACCTTGCTGGTGTTTGGCATGCTGGCCCTGTTGGCCTACCTGGGCCGGTTTTACTATCAGATGGATTCCACCTTATTGGAAAAATCGCTGGTGCTGGGTTTGACCGGAGCATGGCTGCTGCTGTCCTGGTATGCCCTGGGCCGGCTGGCCCGCCGCCAGACCTTGGGGGCGGGTCAGCTTCCGTCCGCGTTTTTGCCCGTGCCTGTATCGACTTCTGCGCAAGCTGGTATTTCACCGGCCCAGCCGCATGGCCAGACCCGGAATGTTTCACCCGCTATACGGACCTTGGGTCTGCTGGCCGGCCTTGTCGCTGCCCTGACGCTGGCCAATACGGAAATCTATCGCAACGAGCAAATATTGACCCAGGGCCAGCGGGTTGTCCTGGCCCTGGCGCCGGTGGATCCGCGCTCGTTGATGCAGGGCGACTATATGGACTTGCGCTTTCAGGTTGCCGGCCAAGTAGGCCAGGCGCTGCAAGCGGCGCCCCAAACGGTGGCGCAATCGATCCAAGCGCATCGCGGCGGCTACTTGCTGCTGCAGCCCGACCGACAGGGCGTGCATCGCCTGGCGGCTGTCCTGGCCGATCTTGATGCGGGGCGCGGCGATAAGCCGGCGGACGCCGGCCGCAAGGATGAAGTCGGCTCGCCCGCCATTATGGCGTTTCGCTGGCGCAATGATGTTGCACGAATAGGAACGGATGCCTGGTTTTTCCCGGAGGGCCAGGCCTCACGCTACGCCCAGGCACGGTTCGGCGAATTCCGCGTCGACAAGCACGGCGTGGGCTTGCTGTTGCGCTTGCTGGACGAGCAGCTGAAGCCCTTGCCTTGATCCTTAACGCATGCCGAAGCGGGCGGCCCACTGGCCAAGCGCGCTTAGCCAGAACGAAGCGATGTCGGGAGCGTCGATTGCGTCGAATCCCAGCGCCTGCCAGGCGTGATTCAAGGTGCACAGGGGCTGGGACAGATCCATGGCCGCAGCGCGGTTCTGCTTGGACAGCTTGCGGCCGGCCTCGTCGCACAACAGGGGCACATGCATTACTTCCGGATAGACCAGGCCGAGTTGCCGCGCCAACACCCTTTGCCTGGCGGTTGAGTCAAGCAGGTCGGCGCCCCGCACGATATGCGTGATGCCCTGTTCGCCGTCGTCCACGACCACGACCAGTTGATACGCCCATAGGCCATCGGCCCGTTTGACGATGAAGTCTCCTGTTTCGGCGGCCACATCCTGTTCTTGAGGCCCATGCCACCGATCCTGGAAGTGTTCTATGCCCTGTGGCACCCTTAACCGCCATGCACGGGCCTTTTGGCCGGGAGCTAGGCCATGGCTGCATGTTCCGGGGTAAGCGCCTTCTGGCGGCAGTTCCTGGCGTGTACAGGCGCATCCGTATACCTGATCCTTGGCGAGCAGGGTGTCGAAGGCCTTACGGTATAGCGCCAGGCGCTGCGACTGCCATACGGGTTGGCCATCCCACTGCATGCCCAGCGCAGTCAACTGCTGCATGATGATGCGGTCTGCGCCGGGCACCACCCGTGGCGTGTCGATGTCTTCGATGCGCAAGAGCCAGTCGCCATGGTGGACGCGCGCGTCCAGGTAGCTGGCCATGGCCGCCAGCAGCGAGCCGTTATGCAGCGGGCCGCTGGGGCTGGGGGCGAAGCGCCCCCGATAGTTTCGTGCGCTGCCTTGGAAATGCGACGTCATGCGGCACGGCGCCTTGCTTAGTGCGATAAGCGGGTATGGTCGTCGGCCAGGAGCTCTTCGAAGACCAGATGGTCGACCTCGGCTTCCTGGCTCCAGAGGACCATTAAGGCGATGATCTTGATTTTGGCCAGCGAGATGGGGGATTCGTGGGTGGCTTCCGCCCGCTCGATAAGGATTTCGCGCAGGGCAGTGGGCAGGACGCCGGAGTTTTCCAGAAAGGTGATGAAACCGATGGCCTGGGTACCCAGGCTTTGGTATTCGTGCTCGGTGAATACGCGCCGGCTGTCGCCTTGTGGATTTTGCGCAAGCTGGCCGCATTGTTCGGAGGTTTCCGCCAGGCCGTGCAGCCAGCCCAGGGCATCGTTAATGTCTTCGTGCTCGAAGCCTACGGCTGCCAGCTTGTGCGCAAGGACGTCAGCCTCGGGACATGCTTGCGGTGTATAGTAGGTTTCGAATAAATAAACCAAAATATCGAACATATGGATGCGATTCCGGTTGCCGTGTGTAAAAGTCAATAAATAGAAGGTTAACCGAAAGTTATGAACGACTTTACGCCGATTTGTATTTAGCGGCAACTGGGTCATGTTGTTGCAGGCATACGCATGCAGGGCGCAGGGGTGTAGTTCCATCGACGATTCGAATAAGGGGTGACCATGGAAGAGGCAACGCTGCAAGAGCGCGG
>DATCYE010000394.1:0-6994 GCA_036570485.1 Pusillimonas sp.
TAAAGCCAGCTCTCGCAATTGGGCGCAAATACGTTCATATGCACCTACATCAGGATCCTGAGAATTACGGTAAGCCGCCACTTGCTCTGTCAGCACATCTTTGGTTTCCAAAAATAAATCTATCATGTCTTTGCGCAACGGCATTTCGCCCCTGCGGATATTGTCCAGCAGGTTCTCCAGCAGATGCGTCGTTTCGGCCAGATGACCGAAACAGCCAAACGTGCCGGCCCCCCCCTTTATGGAGTGGGCGGCACGGAAAATAGCATTAAGCTGATCAGTATCGGGATCGTCCAGATCCAGCCCGAGCAGCGATTGCTCCATGTCGGCCAATAATTCATCGGCCTCATCAAAAAAAGTTTCGAAAAACTGGCTCAGGTCAACGCCCGCACTCATGATTGCTTCCTTTTACTGTAGAGCTCTGTCATTCGCCTTCCCTAATTCCGGCCAGCCACATTATGAGTTGTAATTAGTAACAATACCAGCTTGCAGTCCTGGCACCATGGATACAACAGCCGCGAACTTGCCGGCTTAGCGCCTATTCAGGAGCAAAGCCGGCTATTGAGCGCCCGGCATGACTGGCAAACCCGGTATGACACCCCCTGGCGGAAGCGCTGGCGCAGGCTCCAGAAGGTCTTTCAAGCTGATAGCCGATGCTGCGGACGCATTTTGCTGGTCGATGCGACGTTCGGCCTGGCTATTCAAAACAACAATACTGATACGCCGGTTAACGGCGGCGGCGGGATTATCTTTAATCAGACTGACCGACGCAGCCAGGCCCAATATCCGTTTGATCTTCGGCTCGGCCATGCCGCCCGCCACAAGTTCCTTGCGAGCCGCATTGGCCCGGTCGGCGGAAAGCTCCCAGTTACTGTACTCACGTTCGCCGGTGGCATATTGGATGGAATCGGTATGCCCGGCAATACTGATGCTATTGGGCAGCCGATTGAATACCGGACCGAGTTGACGCAGGATATTCCGCATATACGATTGCACCTGCGCGCTTCCCGTGGCGAACATGGGGCGGTTCTGCTTGTCGATAATCTGCACCCGCAAGCCATCCGGAGTCATGTCCAGCAGCAATTGCGGGCTGAACTCCTGTAGCACCGGATCGTTCTTGATCAAATCCTCAAGTTCGGTTTTCAGAGCTTCCAGGCGCTGTACGTCGCGCAAATCACCTTCGGTATGAACATCGCCGCGCGAGGGAATGGGGCTGGGATTGGGAATCACACTGGACGCCCCCGCCGGAATCACGCTACTGCCGCTTTCATTTTTGGGGCCGCCAGTAACGGCGGTCATGAGCGGCATGCGAAAGTATTCCGCAATCGCCTGCAAGTCCTTTTGCGGCACCAGGGAAAGCAGCCACATCACCAGAAAAAAGGCCATCATCGCCGTCATGAAGTCGGCGTAGGCGATTTTCCAGCTTGAATTGTGCTTTGCTTCGTGGGACGAGCGCTTGCGACGGACAACGATCCGCGGTTCAGGTTTCTTCATGGCAGTTCGTTACGCCTTGCGGGCGGGCGCACGGGTTTGCCGCACATGATCTTCAAGTTCCATGAAAGATGGCCTTGCATAGGAATACAGCACCTTGCGCCCAAATTCCACGGCCAACTGAGGCGGATAGCCGTTCATGCTGGCCAGCAAAGTGACTTTAATGCATTCCAGCACCTTCGAGGAGGCGACTGAGCGGCGCTCTATCGAGGCCGCCAACGGTGCAACAAAACCGTAAGCCAAGAGCACGCCCAAGAAGGTCCCGACCATCGCTTTCGAAATAAGATCAGCCAGAACCGCCGGGGGCTGGTCGACCGAGGCAAGCGCCTTGATCACGCCCAGCACCGCCGCCACGATGCCGAAAGCGGGCAAGGCGTCGGCCACAGAGTGCAGCGCATTGGCGGGCACGTTGCGTTCCTGGTGATGCGTTTCGATCTCCTGATCCATCAGGGTTTCGATTTCGTAGGAGCTCATGTTGCCGCTGACCATCAGGCGTAGGTAGTCGGTAATGAACTCCATCAGCTTTTCGTCGCGCAGAATACGCGGGTATTCGGTAAAGATGGGGCTGGTTTCGGGTTCTTCGATGTCTGATTCGATAGACATCAAGCCATCGCGGCGCGCCTTGTTCAGCAACACGTACAAAAGCGCCATGAGCTCCATATACAGATCTTTGCTGTAGGGGCTCTTACGAACCACAAGAGGTAAGGATTCAAACAGCAGTTTGATCGATTTTCCGCTACTGGAGGCAATATAGGCGCCCAGGGCGGCCCCGCCGATCAAAACGAATTCGAATGGCTGGTACAAAGCGCCCAAGTGTCCGCCCAAGCCGACATAGCCACCAAATACCGAGACGAAAACGATTACAAACCCAATGAAAATAAACACGGATACGCCTTCAGTAAACACATGTTGCATATGATCCCTTTTTTCAGACGCAACAAAAGCGCCTGTCAAAGGGTGTTTTTGAGCCTAAATCCACGCTCTAGACAAAAAAAACCGCCTCGGAAGCTCCGGGGCGGATTGATCGTTTAACTTGTATCGACCTTCGCGGCCGTCAGCCCTGTACCGGACTGATCTTGGCAGCCGCTTTGCGGGCCGTACTCAGAACCTGAACGGGATGCGCCGCAGCGGCCTTGCTGCGCGTCTTGCCTGCCCTGGGAGGCGGCCGGCAAATGGCACATACGAAATCGTTCTGAGGATCGTGGGCATGCGCCACGAAACCGCCCTTGCAGCGCGTGCAATGCGACAACTGCACCATATTGCTATCAAAAAATCGAACCAGCATCCAGGCCCGGGTAAAGCTGAGCACAGGCTCTTCTTTGCTATCGGCCGGACGGCCGGTGGACGATTGCTCTAGGTAGAGCTTATAGCCCTCGACCAGCGCACGCGCCTTTTTGGCCGGCGTGTACGTATCCATGTACTTGTAAACGCTATAAAATACGCTGGAATGTATATTGGGCAGCCAGGTCATGAACCAATCGACCGAGAAAGGCAGCATGCCTTTGGGTGGCGAGCACCCCTTAACTTCCCGATAAAGTCGGGCAAGACGATCGTAGCTAAGGCTGGTCTCGGCCTGCAATACCTGCAAGCGGGCACCTAGCCGGATCATTTCGGTGGCCAGAAGAATTTCTTCCGCTTCCCGAGCTACGCTTTTTGTTGCCATAATAATGGTTACCGAAGACGAAGACGCGAACCGGTAATTAAGCGGGCTGCGCGCTGGTTTGCTGAGACAGCAAAATAGTGGAATGGGCTTTTTGAAGCACGCCGCCAAGCACGTCCTGGGTCAGGGAAGACAGCAGATCGTAGTCGTTCAGGCGGAATTTGCAGACCAAAGAGCTGGAACCGGCCAACTTCACCAATTGCGCAGGCGACAATTGCATGACGATATCGGCAACATCGGTATCGAAGCCCAAGCGAAACATGCCTGCGGCGTAATTTTCGCGCAACATGCGCTGCGCAAGCATCAGGTACGATAAATTGACTTCTTGAATATCGCTTAACAACGAATTGGACGTAACGGGCATGGTGCCCTCCTTGTTAAAAACCAGAACAGCCTGCAATCGAAATCAAAGATTTACGCTAAATGCTAATAAATGTTAGCCAGTTAACAAAATCTGATTTGTGTATCTGTTGCGAGCGCTCTGTATTTAGGTCGGTAATTTACAAAAAACCCATTGAACTGCTTACAATCATGCATATTATGTATAAAACATGTGAGCATGGTAGCAAATATTCAAAGAAAATTACATGACAGCGCTGTCGAAGTTACATAATATTTAGTCAAATATCAGAGAATCGTTACATAACTCTGTTAAAAAACAACGCTTCGGCAAATACGTGTATGTGCTCAACAAGGTCTATATGCTGATATCGATGCTTACTCGCCGCTCATCATGCCTATTGTTTATGGCAGCCGCATTACTGCTGCTGGGGGGCTGTGCAAGCTCGAGCCGGCATGCCGCCACGCCGTCGGCCGGCATCGGAAGCGAACAAGGTATTGTCTTGGCATCGGCGCAGCGCAGCGAAGTCGTTCTGACCGCCATGGGCCTGATGGAATCGGACTACCGATACGGCGGCTCGCACCCCGATGCGGGATTCGACTGTAGCGGCTTGGTAGCCTATGTGTTTGGGCAAGCGGCCAGCCAGCGCCTGCCCCACAATACTCAGCAAATTGCGCAATTAAGCCGGCCAATTCGAAAAAGCCAGTTGAAAGCAGGCGATTTCGTGTTTTTCAACACGTTAAATCGCCCGTTTTCGCATATGGGTATATATATAGGCAATGCGCAATTCGTGAACGCACCGTCCAGTGGCGGGCGGGTACGGGTCGATTCGCTGAACAACCCCTACTTCGCCAAGCGCTTCGAATCGGCCCGCACTCTGTTCGGGTCCTGAGCCGCGTTGACCGCCTTCGGCTTATTTATTCGGGCAGCCGCTGATATTGCTCGGCCAATGCCAGGAACTCCTCCAGCCGTGGATCCACACCGGTTTCCTCTTGCATAATGGCCGCCACCGCCGGTGCCAGTTGCTGTGCCAGACGCGCATCCAGAAACAACAAGCGCGAGCGCCGCGCCAACATGTCTTCCACACTGCGGGCATACTCGTAGCGTGCCGCAAAGCGCAACATAGCCACATCAAGGCCCGGCGCCAGCTCGGTCTGGGCGCCCGGCAGGCCGGCAACCCAGTCGGCCTCGGTGCCATAAGCATCCAGCCCGGGCGTACCCGTAAGGCTGGCCCGGCCCTGACCCACCGCCGGCGCCCCCACCAACTTGAAATCGGCGGTTTCGGAAGGCGGCAGGCGCTCCAATAAAGCGCTTTCCCTGCATTTTTCCAAGACATCTTCCGCCATCGCACGATAAGTCGTCCACTTCCCGCCGGTTACGGTCACCAACCCGCTTGGGCTGACCAGCACGGTATGTTCGCGACTGATTTTCTTGGTGTTGTCGCCTTCATTTTCGGGCGGCCGCACCAGAGGACGCAACCCCACCCATATGCTTTTGACATCCGAGCGTGAGGGCGGGCGCGCCAGGTATTTAGCCGCTTCGCCCAGAATGAACTCGACTTCCTCGGCGAAGGCCAGCGGCTCACGCGATAAATCATGGCGCGGCGTATCGGTGGTACCCAAAATAACCTTGCCCAACCAAGGCACCGCAAACAGCACCCGGCCATCCTGCGTCTTGGGTACGAGCAAAGCGTGCTCGCCTGGAAAAAATTCGCTGTCCACCACTAAATGAACGCCCTGGCTGGGCGCCACCATGGGCTGGGTCGTGCGCCCCGTGGCCGCGCCGTCCATATGGCGGATTTCATCGACCCAAACACCGCTGGCGTTGACGACACAACGAGCGCGCAGGGTATGGATGTCTCCTGTTTCGGCATCCCGGCATTGCAAGCCGGCCACCCTGCCCTGTTCGTGGATCAGTTGTGTTACAGGACAGTAGTTGATCAGCAAGGCGCCCTGGGCGGCTGCGGTGCGTGCCAGCGCCAGTGCCAGACGCGCATCGTCGAACTGCCCGTCCCAATATTTGACACCGCCCTTCAAGCCCTGCGCCCGCACGCCCGGTATGCAGCTCTGCGCCTGGCGAAGATTAAGGAACTCGGTGGAGCCCAGGCCGGCCTTTCCGGCCAAGGCATCGTAGACTTTCAGTCCCACGCCGTAGAACGGCGTTTCCCAGCATTTGTAGCTGGGCATGACAAAAGGCAGGGGTCGCGCCAGATGGGGAGCGTTACGCAATAAGGTAGAGCGCTCATGCAGCGCTTCACGCACCAAAGCAATATTGCCCTGTGCCAAGTAACGCACACCGCCGTGCACCAGCTTGGTCGCGCGCGAAGACGTACCCTTGGCGAAATCATGCGATTCAAGCAAAACCACCGACAGGCCACGCAGCGCGGCATCCAGCGCCACGCCCAGACCCGTTGCTCCACCGCCGATAATAGCCAGATCAACCTGGCCCAGGCCGGCCAGAGTCTTGAAAAGCCGTGGGCGATCGGATGCCTGAGGAGATACAAGAGTCGTCATAGAAAAACAGTCAGAAAATTTACAGCAGCGTAAGTGTAGATCACGAGGCGGGGCATAAGTGAAAAGGCCGTGTGCCGGGACTTGCGCACACGACCTTGTTCAGAACCTGTCAAGCAGGCCTAGCGTACCCGGCCCTCCTTCCAGGCATTGAGCAGTGCCTCGTAGGCCACGGTTTCACCCTTGGGGCTTTCGTTGGCCAGCTTTTTCCAGGGTGCTTGCTTGTCGCTAAGCCACTTGGACGGGTCGCTCTTGGGATTGAGCTTGGGCGCGCAATGGCTCATGCCGGCGCGCTCCAGGCGGGCCATGACGGCATCCATTTCGCTCGCCAGGTTATCCATGGCTTGCTGCGGCGTTTTCTCGGCAGTAATCGCCGTGGCGACGTTCTTCCACCACAATTGCGCCAGCTTGGGGTAATCCGGCACGTTGGTTCCGGTAGGTGTCCAGGCCACCCGAGCGGGGCTGCGATAGAACTCGATCAGGCCGCCGTACTTATTGGCATTCTTGGTGAAGTAATCGCTGTGGATGTCGCTGTCGCGGATGAAGGTCAGACCGACAATAGACTTCTTGAGCGATGCCGTCTTGGACGTGACGAACTGCGCATACAACCAGGCGGCGGCTACCTTCTTGGCATCGTGATTCTTGAAAAAGCTCCATGAGCCAACGTCCTGGTAGCCGTTCTGCATGCCGTCCTTCCAGTAAGGACCGTGCGGCGCGGGCGCCATACGCCACTTGGGCGTGCCGTCTTCATTGACCACAGGCAGGCCTTTCTTGGTCATGTCGGCGGTAAAGGCCGTGTACCAGAATATCTGCTGCGCAATATGTCCTTGCGCCGGAACCGGACCCGATTCGCTGAATGTCATGCCTTGCGCCTGCTTGGGCGCGTAGTTTTTCATCCAGTCTATGTACTTGGTCAGGGCATAGACGGCAGCCGGAGAATTGGTGGCGCCGCCACGCGAAACCGAAGCGCCCACCGGCGTGCATTTATCGTCGGCG
>DATCYE010000395.1:0-7351 GCA_036570485.1 Pusillimonas sp.
GATGGCCTGCTTGATCACATGGGGCAGTTGCGCGGCCTGCCGCCTCAGGCTGCGCAAATCGTGCAAGGCCTGAAGCAGTGTCTGCTTAATGATCACGCTACCCTAGAGGCCTATGCCGATGCGGTGCTGGCAGAGCGCGAAAACGACGTCGATGCGGCGGCCGCTCCTTTCATTATGGCTGCCTTGCAGGTGTACTGGACCAGTCTGGCGGCTGACTTCAATGAAAGCCTGTTGCCGGCTGTCAGTCCGCATGGTGTTTGCCCTCTGTGCGGCAGCTTGCCCGTGGCCAGTGTGGTGCATGTCGGGGGGCAGGCTGACAGTTGCCGCTATCTGTGTTGCTCTCTGTGTGCCACCGAATGGCACTTGGTGCGCATTACCTGCTCGCATTGCGAAGACACCAAACAGATCGCCTATCACGCCATCGAGGGTGGTCCGGAAGGTATCAAGGCCGAGTCTTGCGACCATTGCCATACCTACCGAAAAATTTTCTATCAAGAAAAAGTTCTGGGCGTCGATGCGGTGGCCGACGACCTGGCCAGCCTGACGCTGGATATGCTGATGGGCGAAGCGGGCTATGCCCGTGCCAGCGGCAATCCGCTACTGTGGCAGCATGAACAGGTTCAGGCATGACGGCACGGCCTGTCGTGGAAACCGACGGTCTGCTTCAAAACCCAGCCAGCGCCGCAGATATTCCTTCTCTTGATCTTCTGCTTGCCTGCCCAGATGGGCAGGCGCTGGCAGCCGACTATGGCCGTAGCCGGCTTGCCGGCATGCTGCGTCAACTGCTTGACGAGGCACGACCCCAGGCGCTGGCAGGAACGCTTGCGGCAAGCGCCCTGGCGCATTCCGTATTGCTGGGCCAGGCAAAGTCGCGTCTGAAGGCGCAAGACCAGTCGCGTATGCGCGCGGTGTACAACCTGACGGGCACGGTGCTGCACACCAATCTGGGTCGCGCCCTGTTGCCCGACGTCGCCGTGCAGGCTGTGGTGCAGGCGCTGTCGGCGCCGGCCAACCTGGAA
Source organism: Pusillimonas sp. (assembly GCA_036570485.1). Classification (GTDB taxonomy): domain Bacteria; phylum Pseudomonadota; class Gammaproteobacteria; order Burkholderiales; family Burkholderiaceae_B. The sequence goes on from DATCYE010000395.1 coordinate 1,020, forward strand.
TTCGATCTGGCTACCGGCCGCCGTGGCGATCGTGACGATCTGGTCGAAGACTTGTTATGCGAGCTGACCGGGGCCGAAGCCGCAACGGTCGTCAACAACAATGCGGCGGCTGTTTTGCTGATGCTTAATGGCTTGGCCAATCGCCGGGACGTTGTCGTGTCGCGCGGCGAGCTGGTCGAGATAGGCGGCGCTTTCCGCATCCCTGACATCATGCAGCGGGCGGGCGCCCGCCTGGTCGAAGTCGGCACTACCAATCGCACCCACCCGGCCGACTACGAAAATGCGGTTGGGCCGCGCACAGCCATGCTCATGAAAGTGCATTGCAGCAACTACGCCGTCACAGGTTTTACTCGTAGTGTGGGTGTCGCACAGGTGGCGGATATTGCGCGCGGCCACGGCTTGCCGACCGCCGTAGACCTGGGCAGTGGCACCTTGCTTGACCTGACCCAGTGGGGGCTGCCCCGCGAAGAGACGGTACGCGAAACCGTGCAGGCGGGTGCCGACATCGTTACCTTTAGCGGCGACAAGCTTCTGGGCGGACCGCAGGCGGGCTTGATAGTCGGCCGCTCCGACCTGATCCGTAAAATCAAGAAAAATCCGCTCAAGCGCGCCTTGCGCGTGGGCAAGCTGACGCTGGCTGCGCTGGAACCCGTGCTGGCCTTGTACCGTTCGCCCGAATTGCTGGCCGACAGGCTGACTACATTGCGTTTGCTGACCCGTCCGCAGGCGCAGATGCGCATCCAGGCTGAACGCCTGCAAAGTACGCTGCAGCAGGCGGTGGGCGATGGTTACACCGTGCAGGCCGCCGCTATGTTCAGTCAGATCGGCAGCGGCGCCTTGCCGGTAGATCAGCTACCCAGTCATGGCCTGGTCTTGCGGCATGCCGGGGGCGGTCGCTCTGGACGGTCGCTGCAAAAGCTGGAAAGCTGGCTGCGCCAATTGCCCAGACCCGTAATTGGCCGTATTGCGAACGATGCGCTTTGGCTTGATCTGCGCTGTCTGGAAGAGCGCGATGAAGCGGGCTTTGCCGCGCAACTGCAAGGTCGCAGCGCATGATTGTTGGCACGGCCGGGCACATCGACCATGGCAAAACCACCTTGGTGCGCGCCCTGACCGGTGTCGAGACCGACAGACTCAAAGAAGAGAAAGCACGCGGCATTTCCATCGAGCTGGGCTATGCCTATACGCCGCTGGCCAATGGAGACATACTGGGTTTCATCGATGTGCCGGGGCATGAGCGACTGGTTCACACCATGGCGGCCGGCGCCAGCGGCATAGATTTCGGCTTGCTGGTGGTCGCGGCCGACGATGGCGTCATGCCGCAAACGCGCGAGCATCTGGCGATTCTTTCACTGTTGGGGCTTAACCAGGGGGCCATAGCCATTTCAAAGGCGGATCGCGCCGATGAGGCGCGGCTGCGTCAGCTGCGAGACCAACTGGCACAGTTTGTAGTCGGCAGTTTTTTGGAAGATATGCCGGTTTTTTGCGTGAGCGCTACCGCAGCCGGCGAGCCTGGTGTCGATGCCTTGCGCGAGCACCTGCATCAAGCCGCTCAGGCCATGGCCACCCGCAGCGCGAACGGTTTATTCAGACTGGCAGTGGACCGGGTATTTACCTTGAAGGGGCATGGCACGGTGGTAACGGGCACAGTCCACGACGGAGTGCTCCGTATGGACGACGACACCCTGGACTTGCGCCTGATGCCTGCCGGACATAAGCTGCGCGTGCGCAGCATTCATGCTCAGAACCAGCAGGCGCAAGAAGGGCGGGCCGGTCAGCGCTGCGCATTGAATCTGGGCGGTGTCGATAAAGACAGCATTAAGCGTGGCGACTGGGTAGCCGACGCCCGCTGCTTTGTGCCCACACGCAATATCGACGTGCAATTGCAACTGCTGCCCGATGTTCCGGCAGTACGAGCCTGGAGTCCCCTGCATATACATATGGGCGCATCGCATTATCTGGCTCATGCCGTACCGCTGTCGACAGACAGCTTGGCTTGCGGTGAGTCGGGCTGGGTACAACTGGTGTTCGACCAATCAGTCTGCGCCATGCCGGGCGACCGCTATATTGTCCGCGACGCGCAAGCGCGACATACCGTAGGCGGCGTCGTCGTGCTGGACCCCGAGGCGCCCCAACGCAAGCGTCGTTCGTCCGAGCGATTGGCTTGGCTGCAAGCCGTATCCAGTCTGCTTGCACAAGGCGACCTGCCTGCCTTGCTGCAACAGGCCCCTTGGGGGCTGGATGAACACCAGGTGTTGCGTCTTACACGCCGTATGGATGGATTCCATCCTCCGCCAGATGCCTTATGGGTAGCCGAGCAAGCTGGTCAGACCGTGCGTAGTCTGATCCTGCAATCGCGCTGGAGTGAGCTGGGCGACAAGGCGGTGCAAACGGTACAGGATTTTCATCAAAACTGGCCCGACGAACCAGGGCTGGATGGCGCCCGTCTACGGCGCATGGCTCTGCCCATCATGCCCGAGGCGCTATGGTCTGCTCTGCGCGATAGTCTGATCCAGTCCGGACGCCTGCGCCGTAACGGACCCTGGCTGCATTTGCCCGGACATGCGGCGACACTGGCGCCGCAAGAGGCCGAGCTTGCCCAGCGGCTGTTGCCGCTTATCCATGCCGGCGCTTTCGATCCGCCGTGGGTGCGCGATTTGGCAAGTGGGCAGAACGAAACCGAGCAAGCGTTGCGGCAACTGTTGCTTAAGCTGATGCGGCGCGGTGATTTGTACCAAGTGGTGCGCGACTTGTTCTACCACCGCGAGCATGTGGCGCAACTGGCCGGCTTGCTCAAGTCGGTTGGCGGTACCGAAGGCGTAAGTGCGGCTCAATTCCGGGATGCGACCGGTCTGGGCCGCAAGCGCAGCATACAAATACTGGAGTTCTTTGATCGCGCGGGATACACACGCCGATTACGCGACAAGCATGTACCACGCAAAGATAGCGCAGACTTTTGGCAGCGGCTATCATAGCGCCCTGAGGAAGGCATTCGTGTCCGGTGGCACGGCTGGGCTTCAAACCCAGTTGGGGGTGTCAGACGCTCCCAGGTAGGTTCGACTCCTGCTGCTTTCCGCCAAGCTGCCAGGAATTCCACTATGCAAGACTCCGTTTCCATTCAAGACAAGCCGCGTTTGACCTCGCTCTCGCATGGGGGCGGCTGCGGTTGCAAGATTGCGCCGGGTGTACTGTCTGATTTGCTGGCCGGCATTCCGGCGGCGCAGCCTTTTGCAGCCTTGATGGTGGGCAACGAGACCTCCGACGACGCGGCGGTATACCGGCTTAACGACCAACAGGCCCTGATCGCCACCACCGATTTTTTCATGCCCATCGTTGACGACCCGTATGATTTCGGGCGCATCGCGGCGGCCAACGCGTTGTCTGATGTCTATGCAATGGGCGGCTCGCCCATCATGGCACTGGCCATCGTTGGCATGCCCATCAACGTCCTGCCCAAAGCCGATATCGCTGCTATTTTGCAGGGCGGCGCGGCTGTCTGTGCCCAAGCGGGCATACCCATCGCCGGTGGGCACTCCATCGATTCCGTCGAGCCCATATACGGCCTGGCGGCCATGGGCCTGGCGCATCCCGACCACATCAAACGCAATGCCGACGCCCGTGCGGGCGATGTGCTTATTCTTGGCAAGGCGCTGGGCGTAGGGATTTTATCGGCGGCCCTGAAGAAAAACATGCTCGACGCCGACGGCTATCGTGCCATGGTGGACAGCACCACCCAGCTGAACCGGCCGGGGGCCATATTGAGCGGCCTGGATGGCGTACACGCCGTAACTGACGTCACCGGCTTCGGCCTGCTGGGCCATACGCTGGAAGTAGCACGCGCCTCGGGCCTGTCGGCGCGGCTGCGCCAAGCCGATCTTCCCTGGTTGCCCGGCGTGCGTCAGTTGGCCGAACAGGGCGTGGTTACCGGTGCTTCAGGACGTAATTGGTCGTCTTACGGTGCTTCAGTGACCTTGGCGCCGCAGGTGGACAACACCATGCGAGCCTTGCTGTGCGACCCACAGACCTCTGGCGGCCTGCTGGTGTCCTGCGCGCCCGAGCTTGCGGCCCAGGTGTTGGATATCTTTCACTCCGAAGGCTTCGGCCAAGCGGCGGTTATCGGCGAGCTGCGCAAAGGCGGGGCGGCTGTGCAGGTGGAATAAGCGCAGGCCAGGTGCCCCTAGTATTCTGTTTGGTTAATTCGAATACTTATCTTCGGCGTCTGGACAGGACACTAGCTTGGTTTATCCCAGACAAAATCCAGGGGCTCCTTGGCCAGGAAGCGCGCCACGGCTGTTTGGTGATAAGGCGAATGCAATGCCACAGCTTGTGCATGAGACTCGAGTTCCGCCAGCGTATCCTGATCCAGATTAAAAGAGCGGTTCAAGATGTTCTTGGACATGCCTATCGCCTGCACGGACGCATCATGAAAACGGGCTGCCAATGCAAGCGCTTCATCCATCAATTCTGTTGGCGGCACGATCCGGTACAAAATCCCCAGAGATAAAGCTTCTTGCGCTTTGACTTCTCTTGAGGTGAAGACGATTTCTTTTGCGCGTTGCAGGCCTACGATTCTGGGTAAAAGAAAGAGACCGCCCAGATCGGGAACCAGGCCTATTCTTCCGAATACAGAGCAAAACCGGGCTTGCGGCGTGCCCAGTATGAAGTCGCAGGCCAGCGCAAGGTTGAACCCGGCGCCGAAAGCGGGCCCATCGACTGCGGCGATGACGGGCTTTTCAATATTGACCAGTTCCCGGAACCAAAGATGCATGCGACGGATGCGGTCGCGTGTTTGGTAGCCGGTTCGCTGTTCGGAACTGATGGATTTAAGGTCGCCGCCGGCGCAAAAGGCGCCTCCGGTGCCGGTAATGATGATGCTCTTTACGGCGTCATTGTCCCTGGCTTCGGCAATGGCGACGGACAGGCCGTGGCGCACTTCCAGGTCAAAGGCATTACGTCGTTCAGGACGATTTATGCGAATAATTAATGTGGCGCCATGATATTCACGAAGCACAAAGTCGGTCATGTTTGAAGCTCCCGCCGTTGGGGTCGAAAAGTATATTAATGGGATGGGCTGTTTACGAACCTGGGCGGCAAGAAGGCGCTTACGGCGGGCGCTTCGCCCTGGTACGGTTCGATTGACACCAGGCAGGATTGGGCTGCGCATCCTTGCGATAGTCCGGATGCGCCTTGATCACGGGTCAGCACATTGGGATTTCCATGCACATCCAGCCATTGGCCGTCGGCCATCTGATGAGGATCGAACCACGCGCCGGTCGATATCTTGACCACTCCTTGCCGTAGGTTTTCGGTAAGGACTACCGTGGCCAAACAGGCGCCGCGCTGATTGAAGACACGGACGATATCGCCGTCAAGCAAATTAAGCCGCTGGGCGTCGGCTTTATGAATCACCACCGGCTCCCGGCCATGTATTTTTCCGCCCTTGCTGATGGGGCTGTGATTCAGTTGGCTATGCAGCTTGTTAAGCGGCTGATCGGTAATTAAATGGAACTGCTGCGTTTCATTATTTGCAGCGTCCAGCCATTCGCGAGGCGGATACCATTTGGGGTGGCCGGCACAGTCATCAAGTTGGTACGAATCGATGGTGGCGCTGAAAATCTCGATTTTTCCTGACGGTGTTGTCAAGGGATGTTTTTCGGGGTCGCTTCTGAAATCGCTCAGCATGACGACGGGAGTCGGCTTTTTAAGCTGCTGCAAATCGACCAGGCCCAGCTGCTTGAACGCCTGGAAGGCGGGTAGATTTATTCCGTGAGCCGATGCATCGGCTCTGGATTGTTCATACAGCCGTTCTATCCAGGCAGCACTATCCAGTCCTTCAGTGAACGCTTCGCCTACTTTCAGCTTCTCTGCCATCATGGCAAAAATTTCATAATCGCTTTTGGCCTCATGCATGGGTTCATGCAGTTTGGACATGAAGGTCATATAGCGTTCGCGTTTGGCGTAGGCGATATCTTCGCGTTCGAACGAGGTCGTGGCGGGCAGGACGATGTCGGCCATTTTTGCATTGGCAGTCCAGTATTGCTCGTTGACCACAATGGTTTCAGGGCGCTTCCAGGCCAACCATAGACGGTTCAGGTCTTGATGGTGGTGGAAGGGGTTGCCTCCGGCCCAGTAGATCAGGCGTATATCGGGATAGCTGTGCTCTTTGCCGTTGTACTGAAATTTTTCATTGGGATGCAGCAACATGTCTGCAATACGCGCAACAGGGATGAAGTCTTTAACCTTATTGACCCCCTGGTTTAGCGTCGGCCCCGGGAACATGGTCGTATTGTTGCCCATGGTATTGGCCGGCCCGTAGCCCACCGCGAATCCGC
>DATCYE010000396.1:0-4869 GCA_036570485.1 Pusillimonas sp.
AATAAGCCCCGGCGCCTCGTCCTGGAAGTGGAACAAGTCCAGCTCGCGACCCAGCTTGCGATGGTCGCGCCGCTCGGCCTCTTCCAGCATGGTCAGGTAAGCGGCCTGCTCTTCCTTGGTGACCCACGCCGTACCGTAGATGCGCTGCAGCATCTCGTTCTTGCTATCGCCGCGCCAATAGGCGCCGGCCACTTTCATCAGCTTGAAAACCTTGAGCTTGCCCGTGGATGGGACGTGAGGGCCGCGGCATAAGTCAATGAAATCGCCCTCGCGATACAGGCTGATGGGCTCGTTCGATGGAATGGACGCAATGATCTCGGCCTTGTAGTGCTCGCCTATGCCTTGGAAATACGCTACGGCGTCGTCGCGCAACCACTCTTCGCGAGTGACGATTTCGTCTTTCTTGGCCAGCTCGGCCATTTTCTTTTCGATGGCTTCCAGATCGTCGGGCGTGAAAGGCCTTTTATAGGAAAAGTCGTAATAGAAACCGTTGTCGATGACCGGGCCTATGGTGACTTGCGCATCGGGAAACAGAGACTTGACGGCATATGCCAGCAGGTGAGCCGTTGAATGGCGGATAAGGTCCAGGCCATCGGCGTCTTTGGCGGTGATGATGGCCAACTGGCTGTCGCTGTCCATGACGAAACTGGTATCGACCAGCCGAGGTTCCGCGCCAGCGGTCGTCACGCGTCCGGCCAGCGCAGCGCGTCCCAGGCCTGTGCCGATGGAATGCGCAACGTCGCTGACGGAAACGGGGCCGGGAAATTCGCGCTGCGAACCATCGGGCAAAGTGATCTGAACCATAAAGGACATCCTGAAAATGCAAAAACGCGGCCAGTGCCGCGTTTTGGGTATGTTGATTTTTCTGATCAGCTGAAAAACAGTACGCGGCGACGTCTAGAAATGCCAGGTCGTAGTTCGCGTGGTGCTCATGCTTGTGTCGGCTATCGTCAAGTAAATTATTTGTGGCTTTAGTGTAACACTTGCGAGGGTCCCGGCAATCTTACGTAGCCGGAAACAACGCGATCAGCCGCCCGGATACCGTGCTCTGTTGCAAAAAAACCCGCAAAGCGTTGCGGCTTGCGGGTTAATTAGTCTTCATGACTGATGGTGCATGGCATGAAAGGAAAGTGTATGGTAGGCAGTACTGGATTCGAACCAGCGACCTCTACGATGTCAACGTAGCGCTCTAACCAACTGAGCTAACCGCCTAGAAAGAACGAGATTCTAGCGTACTTGTTTTAGGTTTGTCAAAAACGGCCAAAATGCCCTAGCCCAGCAGCTCTTGCAAGCGCTTTTTTCTGTAGAAATCGTAGGCACGCCGCTTGCTGATTCCAGCGGTTTGAAACACTGAATTACGGAAGGATCGATGCCCAAAATATCTTCTCTTGCCGTTGCGCCGCGCACGGAGGCGGTACACACAGAGGCGGCACGCGGTTGCGTGCAGGTGCTGTACTCAGCGGTTCGCAACGAAACCCTGAAGCGGGCTTCGCCCCTATCGCCCGAAGATCAGTGCCTGCAATCCATGCCCGATGCCAGCCCAAGCAAATGGCACCTGGCTCACACCACATGGTTTTTCGAAACGATGCTGCTGCGCCCCCATCTATCCGGCTATCGACCGTTCGACGAGCGCTACGCTTACCTCTTCAATTCCTATTACGAAGCACTGGGCAGCCGTCTGCCCCGGGCCCAGCGCGGCTTGCTAAGCCGCCCGGCTCTGGATGAAATCCATGCCTACCGCCGCCATGTCGACAAAAATATGGCTGAACTGATCGAACAGAGCCCACCCCTTCTTTGGCACACCCTACAACCGTTAATCATGCTGGGACTGCATCACGAGCAACAGCATCAGGAATTGCTGCTGACCGATATAGTCCATGCATTGTGGTGCAACCCCACACGCCCCGCCTACCAGTCGCCTGCAAGCGCGCAGCACCAGAAGGCCGACATTCCGGCAAAGCAGTGGCTAGGATTTGCAGGAGGCCTCGTGCCCATAGGGCACGAGGCCGACGGGGAAGACCTGTTCGCGTTCGATAACGAAATGCCACGGCACAATGTACTGCTGCACCCCTATCGCTTGTGCCGCCGGCTGGTCACTTGCGGTGAATACGCCGAATTCATTGCCGACGGGGGTTACCGCAGGCCGCAGCTCTGGTTGTCGGACGGATGGGCGACAGTACAGCAGCAAGGCTGGCAAGCGCCCCTCTATTGGTCCAGGTCCAACGACGCGCACGGTACGCAAGAGCAATGGCGGGTCTATGGCCAACATGGCTGCCTGCCCATGAACGCATCCGAGCCGGTACGCAATCTAAGTTTCTACGAAGCGGCCGCCTATGCGGAATGGGCCGATGCGCGCTTGCCGACGGAATTCGAATGGGAGGCTGCTGCCTCTCATCCGAATATCGATCAGCTCTACGGCCATGCCTGGCAATGGACACGCTCGTCCTACGACCCCTACCCCGGTTTTCGTCCGACGCCGGGTGCAACGGGCGAGTACAACGGGAAATTCATGGTGGGCCAGATGGTGCTGCGTGGCAGCAGCCTTGCAACCCCCTCAGGCCATGCACGCGCAACGTACAGAAACTTCTTTCCACCCGCTGCCCGCTGGCAGTTTGCCGGGCTGCGACTGGCCAAGGACGGCCAACAATGAGCTCCACTCCGGTTTTACGTGATAGCGCGCAGGCGGCGAACGGCCCGGTCGGCGAATTTTTCATGGACATGTGCCATGCGCTGGCGACCCGCCCTCATAGGTTATCGCCCAAGTATTTATATGACGAACAAGGATCGGCGCTGTTTGATCGCATCTGCGAACTGCCCGAATATTACCCAACGCGCACCGAGCTGGCCCTGCTGGCCCGCCACGGCGGCGATATCGCGCAGCGCATGGGGCCAGGCGCCGAGATTGTCGAGTTCGGCGCCGGATCGCTACAGAAAATACGCCTGTTGCTTGATGCGCTTGATTGCCCCGCCCGCTACCTGCCGATCGATGTTTCCAGCGAACACTTGAACGCCTCGGCACTTAGGCTACGCAGCGACTATCCGGCGCTGAGCGTGCTGCCGCTTGTAGGCGACTACACCCGTTCGCTGCAGTATCCAGAGCTGGAGCCGCCTCGCGCGGGCCGCCGCTTCGGGTTCTTTCCAGGCTCTACCCTGGGCAATCTGGACCCAGCGCAAGCCCTGGACTTCCTGCGGCGCGCCAGCCGAATGTTGCGCGGCGGCGCTCTGTTGCTGGGCATCGACCTGATCAAAGAGCCATCCATCATCCATGCCGCCTACAACGACAGCGCAGGTGTGACGGCAGCCTTCAACCTGAACCTATTGACGCGCGCCAACCGCGAGCTCTCCACAAATTTCGATAGCACGCAGTTCGCCCACTGCGCGTTCTACAATGCGCCGCTGCAACGCGTGGAAATGCATTTGATAAGCCGCCGGAAGCAAGCAATAAACATGGGGTCCGAACATTTCATTCTGGACGAAGGCGAAACCCTGCATACCGAATGCTCATACAAGTACACGCTACAAGGTTTGCAGGCTATGGCCTTGCAAGCCGGCTTCCGGCCGGCTGCGGCATGGGTCGACCCCGAAAACCTATTCAGCCTGCACTGGCTTGAAGCGCCTGCATGAACGCATTTATTTTGTCGGCCGACTTGATTCCAGGCGCGCTTTCGACGCCGCTGCTGACGTCGACCGCGTACGGCCGAACTTGCCGCACAAGCTGTGCAAGCGTTTCAGGCTTGAGTCCGCCGGCCAATATCAAAGGCCGGCTGTCGCGCGCCTGCCTAAGCTCGCTTAGCAAATCGATATCGAAGGCCAGGCCGCTACCGCCGTAACCCGCGCTATAGCTATCAAACAGCCAGGCGCTCGCCGATGGATAGCGCCGGCAGGCTTCAAGCACGGCCAAGGGAGTATTCAGCTCGGGGCCGCCCACCCGGAACGCGCGCAGATAGCGCCGTTCAAAACTGGCGCAGTACTCTGGCGATTCGTCGCCGTGAAATTGCAGCAGATCAGGTTGAACCCGGTCGATGACCGCACGCACTTCGTTCTCGGGCGCGTTGACGAACAGCGCTGTCACGCTGACAAAGGCGGGAACGCGCTGCCGCAAGGCACGCGCCTGCTCCAGACTGACCGCACGTTTGCTGGGCGCATGAAAAACGAAACCTATGGCATCGGTTCCGGCCTGAACCGCCGCGTCGATATCTTCGGGACGTGTCAGGCCGCATATTTTTACACGGGTACGTGCTGCCATAGTCATTGTGCCCACTTCACCTTATTGCGTTATTTGAATGCAGCGCCAGCATCGCCCATGCCCGAGTCCTGACCACCGTAGATGCCGGCACCATACACGTTATCGGTGCCGAACTGCACGGTGGAGGGATCCACCCCCGTGCTTTCGTGCTTGTAATGCGTAACCATGCCGGGAAAAAGCATGACTGAGGCAACCATAAGGATTTGTATGCAAATGAAGGGCACCGACCCCCAGTAGTTCTGGCCGGTGGTGACCTTGGGAATCAGTTTACCGGTAACACGGTCATGATAGTCCTCTTTGGGAGCGACTGATCGTAAATAGAACAGAGCGAAGCCAAAAGGCGGATGCATGAACGAGGTTTGCATATTGACCGCAAGCAGCACGCCAAACCAGATAAGGTCTATGCCCATTTTGTCGGCAACCGGCCCGAGCAGCGGAATGATAATGAAAGCCAGCTCGAAAAAATCAAGGAAGAAAGCCAGAAAGAAGGTGAGCGCGCTGACCACGATCAGGAAGCCCCACTCGCCGCCCGGCAGGCCTATAAGCAGGTGCTCTACCCATAGGTCGCCGTTCACGCCCCGAAAGCTCAGGCTGAATACCGTGGAGCCCACCAAAATAAACAC
>DATCYE010000397.1:0-2890 GCA_036570485.1 Pusillimonas sp.
CGATGGCCGTGCGGCTTTCGAGGCCTACAAGGGCAAGGATTTCCCTTTGACCCTGGATGGGGCGCAAGGCAGCGTGGACGGCGAGGTATCGCCTTATGGCTTCGAACTTGGCATCCGTTACCCACGGGTTGCCGTTCCCACGCTTATAGAGCAGTCGCAGCAGGCGCTGGAATCGTGGCGCGAGGCCGGCCCGCAGGCCTGGGTGGGTGTGTCGCTGGAGATCCTCAAGCGCGTTAACCAGCGCAGTTTTGAAATGGCCTACGCGGTGCAGCACACTACGGGGCAGGGTTTCATGATGGCCTTTCAGGCCGGTGGCCCGCATGCGCAAGATCGCGGCCTGGAGGCCGTGGCCTATGCCTGGCAGGAAATGGCGCGTATTCCAGGGCTGGTGTCCTGGGAAAAGCCGCAAGGCAAGCATGACCCCATCAAGATGCAAAAGCGTTTCACGGTCGTGCCGCGAGGCATAAGCCTGCTGATAGGCTGCTCCACCTTTCCGACCTGGAACGGCTATCCGGGCATGTTCGCCAGCCTGGCAACGGGCAATACCTTAATCGTCAAGCCGCATCCCAGCGTGATTCTGCCCTTGGCCATTACCGTGCAGATCGCGCGTGACGTCCTGGCCGAAGCCGGGTTCGATCCCAATGTGGTGTTGCTGGCGGTTCACCCGGCGGGCGACGATACGGCCCAGCAACTGGCCTTGAATTCCGCCGTCAAGCTGATCGATTTCACCGGCAGCAGCGCCAACGGCAACTGGCTGGAGCAAAATGCCCGGCAGGCCCAGGTGTATACCGAGAAAGCCGGCGTCAACCAGGTCATCATCGATTCGGTCGACGACCTCAAAGGCGTGGCCCGCAACCTGGCGTTTTCCTTTGCGCTGTATTCCGGGCAGATGTGCACGGCACCGCAGAACATCTATGTGCCGCGCGATGGCATCAAGACGGCCGACGGTCATCTTAGCTTTGACGAAGTGGCTGCGGGCCTGGCCCAAGCCGTCGAAAAACTGGTGTCCGATCCGGCCCGCGCGGTGGAAATCACCGGCGCCATTCAGAACCCCGGCGTTGTACGGCGCATAGACGAAGCGCGGGCCTTGGGCCTGCCGGTGCTGTGCGACAGCCGCGCCATCGAGCATCCGCAGTTCCAGGGCGCACGCGTATTGACACCCTTGTTGCTCAAGGCGGATGCCGCCGACGCGGTCATCATGCGTGAATGGTTCGGCCCCATTGTTTTCGTGGTGGCGACCGATTCCACCGATAGCAGCATCACGCTGGCGCGGGACACGGTCGTCGAGCACGGCGCCCTGACGCTGGCTGCCTACACCACCGACGATGCCGTGGCACGGAAAGTGGAAAAAGCGGCCGAACGTGCTGGGGTGTCTTTGTCGCTGAACCTGACCGGCGGCGTTTTCGTGAACCAGACGGCGGCTTTTAGCGACTTCCATGGCACCGGCGCTAATCCGGCAGCCAATGCAGCCTTGTCCGACACGGCCTATGTGGCCAATCGCTTTCGCGTGGTTCAAACGCGCTGGCACGTATAAAAACAAGATAGGAGACCTTATGAGCTACGAGAACATTATTTTTGATCTGGACGGCGGTATCGCACGGATTACATTCAATCGCCCCGACAAGCTGAACAGTTTCACTGCGGCGATGCACGGCGAATTGGCCGATGCCCTGACCAAGGTCGAGGCCGGCGGCGTGCGTGTACTGGTGCTGACTGGAAATGGCCGCGGCTTCTGCGCGGGCCAGGATTTGTCTGAACGCGAAATGAGCGCCGGTTCGGCGCCCATCGACCTGGGCTCCACCATCGAAAAATATTATGCGCCGCTGGTGCGACGCCTGCGTGCCTTGCCTTTGCCTGTCGTTGTTGGGGTGAATGGCGTGGCGGCCGGCGCCGGCGCTAATCTGGCCTTGGCCGGCGATATCGTCATTGCCAAGCAGTCGGCAAGCTTCATACAACCGTTCTGCCGGCTTGGACTGTTGCCTGATACAGGCGGCACATATGTATTGCCCCGTCTGGTTGGGCAGGCCCGTGCCATGGGTTTATCCATGCTGGGCGATAAGCTCAGCGCCGAGAAGGCCGAGCAGTGGGGCCTGATATGGCAATGCGTTGCCGACGATGCATTTGACGGGCGTCTTGATGAACTGGCCCGGCATTTTGCCGACGCGCCCACCAAGGGTCTGGCCTACACCAAGCGTGCGCTCAATCAAAGCCTGGCCAACAGCCTGGACGATCAACTGGACCTGGAGCGCGATCTGATGCGCGAACTGGGCGCCAGCCATGATTATGCTGAAGGCGTGTCAGCCTTCCTGGGCAAGCGCCCGCCAGTATTCAAGGGGCAATAATGAGCACGTTGGCATCCGATTCCATGCATGATTCCTTAGCCTTGCCTGAAGACCCTCAAGAGCTGGCCGAACTCACGGCCAAGACCATGTACGACAACGATCCGGCATCGCAGGCGCTGGGCGCGCGCGTGGTCGGGGTGGCGCCGGGCCAGGCCAGCATGTCCATGACCGTGCGGGCCGATATGCTCAACGGCCACAAGACTTGCCATGGCGGTTTTATTTTTGCATTGGCCGACAGCACGTTCGCCTTCGCCTGCAACTCGCGCAATGCGGCAACGGTGGCATCGGGCTGCACCATCGATTACCTGGCGCCAGGCTTCGAGGGCGATGTATTGACCGCTCATGCTCAGGAATATTCCCTGGCCGGACGAACAGGCGTCTACGACGTGCATGTCACCAACCAGGACGGCAAGCGGATCGCGATTTTTCGCGGGCGCTCATATCGCATAAAAGGCCAGGTAGTCGGCGAGTAGCTGTTGACGAAAATCAGCTGAAAGCCTGGTTTTTTCAGACCCGGGCTTTTGCATTTATCTAAAACGCAGGTATAG
>DATCYE010000398.1:0-4020 GCA_036570485.1 Pusillimonas sp.
AGGGCCAGCCCCAGCATCATTACCCAGGCGTGCAGTTCGCCGACGAACCGCGCCCAGCGCGCCCGGTCGCCATAGCGCACCCGTACCAAAACCGGGATCAACACGACCGACAGCACGCCCACAATGGTGACCGGCAGCCAGTTCGCCATTGTCATGGTGAACTGGTAGGCATCGGTGGCATTGCTTACGCCATAGCGGTACGCCACCGCCATTTCCTTGCCCGCGCCGGCGAATTTTCCGAGCAGCAGGAAAAAGGCCACGCGGGCCGCGCCCCGCGCAATGCGCCTATGGTCGGAATGAAGGTTCGAAAGGCGCTGGACGAACGTTTTCAATCAAATTAACGCAGGAACTGCGTATACCAGGGCATTGCGACTTCAAGCCCCTGCACGATATTGTGCATGGGTTCGTAACCCAACAACCGTTTCGCTTTGCTGATATCGGCCTGGGAATGACGTATATCGCCCGTGCGAAAATCGGCGTGCACCGCCGGCTTGTCGTAGACAACGCCATTGTTGGCCAGCGCCCGCGCCAGGTACTCGAACAACTGGTTCAGGCTTGTGCGCGCGTTATACGCCACGTTATAGATTTGATTGATACCCTCCGGCTGGGCCAGCGCCGCCAGAATATTGGCTTGCACCGCGTTTTCGACAAAACAGAAATCGCGGCTGGTCTCACCGTCTCCGTTGACAACGACATCTTCGCCGCGAATCATGGCCGCGACCCATTTTGGAATGACGGCGGCATAGGCCCCCTCCGGGTCCTGGCGCTTGCCGAAGACATTGAAGTAGCGCAACCCTATGCTGCCGAAATCGTATGAGCGGGCAAACACGTCGGCATACAGTTCGTTGACGTACTTGGTCACGGCATAGGGCGACAGCGGACGACCGATTTCGTCTTCGACCTTGGGCAGCGCCGGATGGTCGCCGTAGGTGGAGCTCGACGCCGCATAGACAAAGCCCTTTACGCGGGCGTCGCGCGCCGCGACCAGCATGTTAAGGAAACCCGTGATATTGACGTCGTTGGTTGCGACCGGGTCTTCCAGCGAACGCGGCACGGAACCCAGCGCCGCCTGGTGCAGCACGTAGTCGACCCCCAGCACGGCCTTGCGGCATGCCGGCATATCGCGGATATCGGCGGTATGCAGCGTGAAATTGGACCACTGCCGCGCCGAGACGGTCTTTTGCACCTCATCCAGGTTGTGCTGATGCCCCGTCGAGAAATTATCCAGCCCGACCACCTTCTGATCCAAGAGCAGCAGGGCTTCGAGCAGGTTCGAACCGATGAACCCTGCGCAGCCCGTGACCAGCCATGTCTTGGGGTCGGCCTGGAGGCCGGGAATGATCTCCTGATAACGAGTACTCATATAAAACCCTTAACGAATTACAGACTACAGACGCAAGTCGGCGTCGCCGGCGTCAAGCAGATATTTCAGATCGTACAAGACATGTTCGGCCTTGCCCAGATTGTGGATTGCCTGCGGGCCCATGGCCGCAAACTGCTCATGCGCGACCGCCAGCACAATTCCGTCATAGTCGTTCGAGCCAAGCGCGGCTATGGGCCTTATGCCGTATTCCCGCTCGGCTTCGTCGGCGCTGACCCACGGGTCGTAGACATCGACCTCGATGTTGTACTCACCCAGTTCGCGCACGATATCGACAATGCGGGTATTGCGCAGGTCGGGACAGTTTTCCTTGAACGCCAGGCCCATGACCAGAACTTTCGAGCCCTTGACCTGGATGCTGCGCTTGGTCATGGCCTTGACCAGTTGCGAGGCGACGTACCCGCCCATGGAGTCATTGAGCCTGCGCCCGGCCAGAATGATTTCGGGATGGTAGCCAATGGCCTGCGCCTTGTGCGTCAGATAGTACGGATCGACGCCAATGCAGTGCCCACCGACCAGGCCGGGGCGAAACGGCAGAAAATTCCACTTCGTACCCGCCGCTTCCAGCACCGCCAGCGTATCGATGCCCATTTTGTTGAAGATCAACGCCAGTTCGTTAACCAGTGCGATATTGACGTCGCGCTGCGTATTTTCGATGACCTTGGCGGCCTCCGCCACACGGATCGACGGCGCCTTGTGCGTGCCGGCCACGATAATCCGCCTGTAGAGCTGATCGATCAGCTCCGCCACGGCCGGCGTCGAACCCGACGTTACCTTCTTGATGGTCGAGACGCGATGCGTCTTGTCTCCCGGATTGATGCGTTCGGGGCTGTAGCCGGCGAAAAATTCGTCGTTGAAACGCAAGCCGGAAATACGCTCCAGAACGGGCACGCAGACCTCTTCGGTCGCACCGGGATACACGGTGGATTCATAAATGACGATATCGCCGCGTTTAAGCACTTTGCCTATGGTTTCACTGGCCCTGATCAGTGGGGTCAGATCGGGCTGCTTATACTGGTCTATAGGCGTAGGCACCGTCACAATGAATACATTGGCCTGGGCCAGCCGCGAGGCGTCGTCGCTGAAGGTTAGCTGGCTTGCCTGGGCCAGTTCGGCCGCATCGACTTCCAGCGTATGGTCGTGCCCATCGACGAGTTCGGCCACCCGGCGCGAATTGATATCAAAGCCAAGCACCGAACACTTCTTGCCGAACTCGACCGCCAGGGGCAGGCCTACGTAACCCAGTCCGACCACCGCCAATTTGACATCTTCAATCTGCAACGTGATTCTCCTGTGCTGTATTGCTGTATCTGTATGTATGAAAGGAAATCGCCGGCTCGGGCATCAGTCACCGCCTCAAGTCGGCAATCCGCTATTTTTGCTTATTTGTGGCGATTATCGCGCCCAAGCGAGGGTAATAACAACCAGGACGGACGCCGCCACGATACCAGGCGAAAATAAAGCCAGATGTAGACCGCCGAAAACACTACCAGACTGGCGCATAGAATCCAGACGTTGTCCCACCAGATCGTAGCCGGCACCAGGCCGATAAGCGCCAGCACCCACAGATAGGGAGAAGTCATCGCATTGCACAGCGAAGGCACCGCATGGCGGCGATCCCGGCTGAACGTCGACCTGACCAGGCGGCGAAACACCAGTTGATGCAAATGCAGCGCATCGGGCTGATCCACCGGCACACCGCGCTTGTAGCGGCGGCGCCAGATGGAAAACAGGGTTTCGAAAACGGGATAAAACAGGACCGCCAACGCATAGAACGGCGAGACGCTGGGGTTGCGCACAACCAGTTGCACGGCAAGCTCGGCCAAAATGAATCCGACGAAATAAGCCCCGCCATCGCCCAGGAACACCCGGCCGAAAGGAAAATTCCACACCAAAAAACCCAGCGTGGCCGACGCCAGCGCGGCGGCAATCAGGAAAATGGGGATATCCTGCACCTGCAACGCCACCAGCCCCAGCGACAATGCCATCAGGGTGGCGATCATCCCGGCCAGGCCGTTCATGCCGTCAATGATGTTCAATGCGTGGGTACAACCGCCCACCGCCACCATCGTAAATATCAGGGATACAGGCCAAAACGACAGCAGCCAGTCAATGCCGCTGAACCCCACGCGCGATACGCCGCCCAATAGCCACCAGGCTATCGCGGCCGAAATGAAGGCGGCAAGCAGGCGCTTGCCCGAACCGATATCTTTGGTGATGTCTTCAAGCAGGCCGGCAACGAAAACCGGCATGGCGGCAATGAACAGAACAGGCCAAAGCCAGGTCAGGGTCATATTGCTGGGACCCAGAACAAGCAACCCGGCCAAGCTGCCGGCAACCACCGCCAGCCCGCCTACGCGCGGCGCGGCGCGCGTGTGCGATGCCTGGGGCTTGTGCATGTCGGTATCGCCTGTAAAACGGCCATGCCACCGCTCGGAGACGACAATCAGGCCGCCAACCAGGAACGCCACGATACAAATATACAACCAGGAAAAAGAACTCCAAAGCTGAGGTGGGGTCACACACCCTCCGCGAACAAATAACGTACTATCATTATCGGCCCTGCCCTGTAACATCTCTAGGGAAATCCCTGAAATAAATGTAACAAAACATCTATTCAAAGCGAGTAGCCGGGCCGT
>DATCYE010000399.1:0-11706 GCA_036570485.1 Pusillimonas sp.
CATAAGAACGAAGATCAGCAGCGAGTCTGCACCACGGCATCAGAAGCACCAAGGCAGCCAGCGAACTAGTGCTATTCCAGTCAGGCATAAAAAAAGCAGCGTTACGATCCCATCACTGCGATCGTAACGCTGCCCGCTTCCAGCAGATTACAGCTGAACCTGCCCAGCCTCCTGCTGCGCATCCACCACGGCCAGCGCCGTCATGTTCACGATGCGCCGCACTGTGGAGCTGGTTGTCAGGATATGCACCGGGCGCGCTGCGCCCAGCAGCACCGGCCCCATCGCCACCCCATTGCTGCCCGTCATCTTCAGCATGTTGTAGGTAATGTTGCCCGTATCCAGATTAGGCGTGATCAGCAGGTTTGCCGGACCCTTCAGGGTTGAGTCCGGGAACGCCTTCAGACGAATTTTCTCGGACAAGGCCGAATCCGCATGCATCTCGCCATCGACTTCCAGATTAGGCGCGCGTTCCGAAATCAGGCGGCGAGCCTCGGCCATCTTGCGGGACGAAGCCGAAGAGCGGCTGCCGAAATTCGAATGCGACAGCAGGGCCACCTTGGGCACCACACCGAAACGCTGAACCTCTTGTGCCGCCTGTATCGTCATGTCTGCGATTTCCTCGGCCGTCGGATCCTCGTTTACATGCGTATCGCAGATAAACAAAGTTTGCGTCGGCAGCATCAGCACATTCATGGCCGCATACGTTTGCGCCCCGGATTTCAGGCCGATGACCTCTTGCACATACTTAAGCTGATTGTCGAAGCGGCTGGTGACCCCGCACAGCATCGCATCGGCATCGCCGCGTTGCAGCAGCATGACTCCGATCAGCGAATTATGCTTGCGCACCATCGCCTTGGCGATTTCCGGCGTGACCCCGTCGCGACCCTTCAGTTTGTAATAGGCACTCCAGGTTTCGTTGAAACGTGCATCGTCTTCAGGGTCGACGATATCTATGTCTTTTCCAACCACCAGACGCAAGCCGAACTTCTTCAGACGCATCTGGATGACCGAGGGCCGGCCTATCAGTATGGGGTTGGCGATTTGCTCATCGACCACCGTCTGGGCCGCACGCAGCACGCGCTCGTCTTCGCCGTCGGCATAGATGACCCGGTTGGGCGCGCTCTTGGCCTGCATGAACAGCGGCCGCATCAACTGGCCGGTGTGATAGACCAGAGTCATGAGCTTCTGGCGATAGGCTTCCAGATCCTCGATAGGGCGCCGGGCCACGCCGGAAAGGGCGGCTGCTTGCGCCACGGCCGGCGCGATTTTTACGATCAGGCGCGGGTCGAAGGGCTTGGGAATAATATAGTCGGGGCCGAAGGTCAGTTCCTGGCCGGCGTAGGCCAGGGCCACCTCATCGTTTTGCTCGGCTTCGGCCAGCTCGGCGATGGCTTTCACGCAGGCCAGTTTCATTTCCTCGTTAATCACCGTGGCACCGACGTCCATGGCGCCTCGGAATATGAAGGGGAAACACAAAACATTGTTGACCTGATTCGGGTAGTCGGAGCGACCCGTCGCGATAATGCAGTCCGGCCGGGCCGCCTTGGCGACTTCAGGGCGAATTTCGGGCTCGGGATTGGCCAAGGCAAGAATAAGGGGCTGGGGGCCCATGGTTTTGACCATGTCGGCGGTCAGCACGCCTGGTGCCGAGCAGCCCAGGAACACATCGGCGTCCTTGCAGACATCGGCCAGCGTGCGTGCATCGGTTTCCTGAGCATAGCGCGCCTTGTTGGGCTCCATGTTCTCGTCGCGTCCCTTGCGAATGACGCCGCGCGAATCGACCACATACATATTTGAACGCTTCAGGCCCAAATGCACCAGGAGGTCCAGGCAGGCAATGGCGGCGGCGCCGGCGCCCGAGCACACCAGTTTTACGTCCTCGATTTTTTTACCAACGACTTTCAGGCCGTTGATGATGGCCGCCGACGAGATGATGGCAGTGCCGTGCTGGTCGTCATGGAAGACCGGTATTTTCATGCGCTCGCGCAGCTTCTTTTCTATGTAGAAGCATTCAGGGGCTTTGATGTCTTCCAGATTGATGCCGCCCAGCGTGGGCTCCAGCGCCGCAATAATGTCGACCAGCTTGTCGGGATCAGTTTCCGCCAGCTCGATGTCGAACACGTCGATGCCGGCAAATTTCTTGAACAGGCATCCTTTGCCTTCCATGACCGGCTTGGCGGCCAGCGGGCCGATGTTGCCCAAACCCAGAACCGCCGTGCCGTTGGTGATCACGCCGACCAGATTGGAGCGCGACGTGTACATCGATGCCGCGTCCTCGCCCTCGGCATGGATGGTCATGCAGGCCACGGCCACACCCGGAGAGTAGGCCAGCGACAGGTCGTCCTGGTTGGCCAGCGGCTTGGTCGGCATGACTGAAATCTTGCCCGGAGAAGGGTAGGCGTGATAGTCCAGGGCCAGTTTGGCAAGATCGGCGTTGGCATCCATGGGTGCTGCTCCTAAAAAATGAAAAACGAAAAACGAAAAAGATAACCGTGCTTGTGTATTTACGCGAACAATTTAATGCGGAAAAGTGCAAGGTGTTTGTAAATGCCAACGCTTTCCCGGCTTTGTGCCGCAATTGCCGGCTTTGAGTTTCTTGCCCCTTGCTTCAAGGGTATACTAGTATGAATACGGCTTATTAAGGCGTCGTACTGTTGCCTTCTGCCCCGCTATCCGCTAACCGGTCTGGCCGTGTCGCGGAAGGTTTTTCCCTGCATCATAACGAGTGAGACACTCGGATAGGTGAAGCGCATATATGTCATCGGAAATAGAACTTTTATCCAATTCTTACCTGTTTGGTAGCAACGCTCCATATGTCGAGGAACTCTATGAGTCTTATCTCGATAATCCCGGTTCTGTTTCAGACCAGTGGCGTACGTACTTCGACCAGCTGCAGCACTTGCCTGCAAGCGACGGCCGCGAAATCACTCGCGACCAGGCCCACGCGCCCGTAGTCGAATCCTTTGCGCAGCGCGCCAAGGCCAATGCCTTTGTTGCACGGGCTCAAGAGCCCGACCTGGCTATTGCCGGTAAACAAGTATATGTTCAATCGATCATCGCCGCCTATCGGTCTTTGGGTTCGCGCTTTGCCGAACTTGATCCGCTCAAGCGCCATGATCGTCCCGTCATACCCGAACTCGATCCCAGCTTCTACGGCCTGACCGAGGCCGATCTGGATCAGGTCTACTCGGCCACCAATACCTATTTCACCAAAGCCGACACCATGACCATGCGCGACATGCTCAAGGCTTTGCGCGATACGTATTGCCGCAGCGTGGGCGCCGAGTTCATGCATATTTCAGATCCGGCCGCCAAGCGCTGGATCCAGGAACGCCTTGAGTCCACCCTTGGCCTGCCGGCGCTATCGGCAGATCGCAAGCGGCATGTATTGCAGCAGGTCACCGAGGCCGAAGGCCTGGAACGCTTCCTGCACACCAAGTATGTGGGCCAGAAGCGCTTCTCCCTTGAAGGCGGCGAAAGCTTCATTGCTGCCATGGACGAAGTCGTCGGCCACGCCGGCGACAACGGCGTGCAGGAAATCGTCGTGGGCATGGCTCACCGTGGCCGTCTGAACATGCTTGTGAACATCATGGGCAAGATGCCCGGCGATCTGTTCGCCGAGTTCGAAGGCAAGCACGCCGAAGGCCTGACCGACGGCGACGTCAAGTATCACAACGGTTTCTCCAGCGATCTGTCCACGCGCGGCGGCCCCGTCCACCTGTCGCTGGCGTTCAACCCGTCTCACCTGGAAATCGTCAATCCCGTGGTCGAAGGCAGCGTGCGCGCCCGCCAAGACCGTCGCGGCGACGAAGAAGGCTTGCAGGTATTGCCCGTGCTGGTGCACGGCGACGCCGCATTCGCAGGGCAGGGCGTGGTCATGGAAACCCTTAACCTGGCGCAAACGCGCGGTTACGGTACCGGCGGCACGCTGCACATCGTCATCAATAACCAAATCGGCTTTACCACCTCCGACCCGCGCGACACCCGTTCCACGCTGTATTGCACCGACGTGGTCAAGATGATCGAAGCGCCGGTGTTCCACGTGAATGGCGACGATCCCGAAGCCGTCGTGTATGTAACCCAGCTGGCGCTGGATTACCGCACGAAGTTCCATCACGATGTCGTGGTCGATATCGTCTGCTTCCGCAAGCTGGGCCACAACGAACAAGACACCCCCTCGCTGACTCAGCCTCTTATGTACAAGAGCATAGGCAAGCACCCCGGCACGCGTAAGGTCTACGCCGACAAGCTGGTGGCGCAGGGCATACTGGCCGAAGGCGAACCCGATCAACTGGTCAAAGACTACCGTCAGCTCATGGAAGACGGCCAGCGCACTATCGAGCCTGTGCTGACCGACTACAAGAACAAGTATTCCACCGACTGGTCCGCCTTCCTGGGCGCCAAATGGACCGATCAGGCCGATACCGGCGTGCCGCTTGCCGAGCTTACCCGCATCGGCGAAAAGCTCACCACGGTTCCCGAAAACTTCACCGTGCACTCGCTGGTCAACAAGCTGCTGAACGATCGTCGCAACATGGCGCGCGGCGAACAGAAGCTGGACTGGGGCATGGGCGAGCACTTGGCGTTTGCCACCTTGGTTGCCAGCGGCTATTCCATACGCATCACCGGCCAGGACTCCGGTCGTGGCACATTCACGCACCGTCATGCGGTCTTGCACGACCAGAAGCGCGAGCGCTGGGACGACGGCACCTACATCCCGCTGCAAAACGTATCCGACACTCAGGCGCCGTTCACGGTCATCGACTCGGTGCTGTCCGAAGAGGCCGTGCTGGCTTTTGAATACGGCTATGCGTCGGCCGAGCCCAACACCCTGACCATCTGGGAAGCCCAGTTCGGCGATTTCGTCAATGGTGCGCAGGTTGTGATCGACCAGTTCATCGCGTCTGGCGAGGCCAAGTGGGGCCGGCAGTGCGGGCTGACCATGATGTTGCCGCACGGCTACGAAGGCCAGGGTCCGGAACACTCTTCGGCCCGTATCGAGCGCTTCCTGCAACTGTGCGCCGACAACAACATCCAGGTGGTGCAGCCGACCAATGGCGCACAGATCTTCCACGTTCTGCGCCGCCAGATGATTCGGCCATTCCGCAAGCCGCTGGTCATCCTGACGCCGAAATCGCTGCTGCGCAACAAAGACGCCACGTCGCCGCTTGCAGACCTGGCCAACAGTCAGTTTCTGCCCATCATCGGCGAGCAAGACGAAGCCATCGATCCGGCAGGCGTCAAGCGCGTGGTGGTCTGCTCGGGCAAGGTCTATTACGACCTGGTCCATGCACGCCAGGAAGCCGGCCGCAACGATGTCGCCATTTTGCGCGTCGAGCAGCTCTATCCTTTTGCGCACAAGGCGTTCCAGACCGAACTGCAAAAATACGTGAATGCCAAGGAAATCGTCTGGACTCAGGACGAACCCCAGAATCAGGGCCCCTGGTTTTATATTCAGCATCATTTGTACGAGAATATGGCAGAGGGTCAGAAATTAGGCTATGCCGGTCGCGCAGCTTCGGCTTCGCCGGCGGTGGGCTATCTGGCCAAGCACCAGGAACAGCAACGCAACTTGCTTGAACAGGCGCTGGCACCGAAGTTCAAAAGCTTTATGCTGACCAAATAACGAATACCTTACATAACGGAATACATACTATGGCTATTACTGATGTTCTCGTGCCCCAGCTTTCCGAGTCGGTTTCCGAAGCGACTCTGCTCAACTGGAAGAAGCAGCCAGGTGAAGCGGTCGAAGCCGACGAAATCCTGATCGAAGTCGAAACCGACAAAGTCGTTCTGGAAGTTCCCGCTCCGGCCTCCGGCGTTCTGAAGGAAATCGTCAAGGGCGACGGCAGCACGGTCACCGCAGGTGAAGTCCTGGCGCGCATCGATTCCGAAGGCAAGGCTGCGGCCGCAGCGGCGCCTGCCGCCGCAGCCGAAGCAGCGCCCGCAGCCGCTGCACCCGCAGCCACCGCTTCGGCAGCCGTTGCATCGCCTGCCGCCAGCAAGATTCTGGCCGAAAAAGGCGTCGATCCCGCATCCGTCGAAGGCTCCGGCCGCGGTGGCCGCGTCACCAAGGGCGACGCCCTGCAAGCAGGCGCTGCTCCCGCCACGGCTGCCGCGCCGGTCGCGCCGCCCACCCTGTCGCTGGACGGCCGCCCCGAGCAACGCGTACCCATGAGCCGTCTGCGTGCCCGTGTGGCCGAACGTCTTCTGCAATCGCAGTCCGAGAACGCCATCTTGACGACGTTCAACGAAGTCAATATGCAGGGTATTCTGGATCTGCGTAAAAAGTACAAGGGTCAGTTCGAGAAAGAGCACGGCGTCAAGCTGGGCTTCACGTCTTTCTTCGTCAAGGCTGCGGTTGCCGCACTCAAGAAATACCCGGTCGTCAATGCGTCGGTCGATGGTAAAGACATCATCTACCACGGCTATTTCGATATCGGTATCGCCGTTGGCAGCCCGCGTGGCCTGGTGGTGCCTATTTTGCGCAATGCCGATCAGCTCTCCATTGCCGATATCGAAAAGCAAATCGCCGACTTCGGCGCGCGTGCGCGCGACGGCAAGCTGACGCTAGACGAACTCACCGGCGGAACCTTCTCCATTTCCAACGGCGGCGTCTTCGGCTCGATGCTGTCCACGCCCATTATCAATCCTCCGCAGTCGGCTATTCTGGGCATACACGCCACCAAGGATCGTCCGGTTGCCGAGAACGGCCAAGTTGTGATTCGCCCCATGAATTACCTGGCCCTGTCCTACGACCACCGCATTATCGATGGCCGTGAAGCAGTATTGGCTCTGGTGGCCATGAAAGAGGCGCTCGAAGATCCTCAACGCTTGCTGCTGGACGTCTAAGCATGCAGGAAAAAGCCTGAATATACCCCGGAAGCGATCCAGCCTTGCTGGAAGCGCTGACCGGGGTTTTTTAAGTGCTTTTTATCGTGGAAGCGGGCGCTAGATTGTGTCGCTCCTTCCGGCTTGCGAGCTCTGCACGGGCTTGCTTCAACACTATCCAGATCGAGAAATAATATGGCTAAACAATTCGACGTCGTCGTTATCGGTGCAGGCCCCGGCGGCTACATTGCCGCTATCCGCGCTGCGCAGCTGGGCATGACTGTTGCCTGCATAGACGCCTGGTCCACCGCCGACGGCAAACCCGCGCCCGGCGGCACTTGCACCAACGTGGGCTGCATTCCCTCCAAGGCCTTGCTGCAGTCATCCGAGCACTTCGAGCAAGTCAATCACCATTTCGCCGAGCACGGCATCCAGGTCAAGGGCGTCGAGCTCAAGCTGGACACTCTGGTCGGCCGCAAGAACACTGTCGTTAAACAGAATAACAACGGCATTCTTTATCTGTTCAAGAAAAACAAGGTTACCTTCTTCCATGGCACCGGCTCGTTCGTGGCCCATGTGGATGGAGGCTGGTCCATCAAGGTTGCGGGCAAGGCCGACGAAGATCTCGTTGCCAAGCACGTTATTATCGCCACCGGCTCGTCGCCGCGTGCGCTGCCGGGCCTGCCCTTCGACGAAGACCAGATTCTGTCCAACGACGGCGCGCTGCGCATCCCGGCTGTGCCCAAGAAGCTTGGCGTTATCGGCGCCGGTGTCATCGGCCTGGAGCTGGGCAGCGTATGGCGCCGTCTGGGTGCCGAAGTCACCATTCTGGAAGCCATGCCCGACTTTCTGGCCGTGGCCGACCAGCAGGTTGCCAAGGAAGCCCAGAAGGCCTTTGCCAAACAAGGCCTGGCCATTCACACCGGCGTCAAGATAGGTGAAGTCAAATCCACCGCCAAATCGGTCACGGTGCCTTATACCGATGCGGCCGGCGCCGAGCAGAAGCTGGTCGTAGACCGCCTTATCGTTTCCATTGGCCGTGTGCCCAATGTCGATGGTCTGGGTGTCGACACGGTCGGCCTGAAGCGTGATGAACGTGGTTTCGTGGCTGTCGACGACGATTGCAAGACCAACCTACCCAATGTCTGGGCGGTGGGCGACGTCGTGCGCGGCCCGATGCTGGCGCACAAGGCCGAAGAAGAAGGCGTGGCCGTGGCTGAGCGTATTGCCGGCCAGCATGGTCATGTCAACTTCGGTACTATTCCGTCGGTTATTTACACCTCGCCTGAAATTGCCTGGGTGGGCAAGAACGAGCAGCAGCTCAAGACCGAAGGCCGTGATTACAAGGCGGGCAGTTTCCCCTTTATGGCCAACGGCCGTGCACGCGCGCTGGGCGACACTACAGGTTTCGTCAAGGTTCTGGCCGATGCCAAGACCGACGAAGTGCTGGGCGTTCACATCATCGGGCCTCTGGCGTCCGAACTGATCGCCGAAGCGGTCACCATCATGGAGTTCCGAGGCGCAGCCGAAGACATCGCACGCATTTGCCATGCGCACCCGACCTTGTCGGAAGCCATGAAGGAAGCGGCGCTGGCTGTCGACAAACGCACGCTTAACTTCTGATCCCTGATCGGCATGTGTTGACCTTGTAAAGGGCGGGCAAGCGGCTCGCCCTTTTTCTTTTGCCGCATAACGAGTTTTATTGTATGAATGTACGCGAGTATTACGAACTTGCCCTGCAAGAGCGTGGCTATCGGTCCGATGAGGCGCAGATGGCGGCCATTGATCGTTTGCAGGCCTATTTCGATGACTGGCTGGAGTTCAAGCAAGCTCGTTCGTCGACCTTGCGCAAGATTTTCAGACGGCCCGATGTTCCGCGCGGGGTCTATATGTGGGGCGGGGTCGGACGCGGCAAGAGCTTTCTGATGGATGCGTTTTATCTTACGGTTCCGGTCAAGCGTAAGACCCGCGTGCATTTCCATGAATTCATGCATGGGGTGCATCACGAGCTGAGCAATGTGCGCGGTCAACAAGACCCACTTGACGAGGTGGCGCGACGCATCGCTAAGCGTTATCGACTGATCTGCTTTGACGAGTTTCATGTGTCGGATGTGGCCGACGCGATGATACTGTACCGCCTGTTGCTGCGTCTGTTCGAGTATGGAACGTCTTTCATCATGACCTCGAACTACGAACCTTCGACCCTGTATCCGGATGGCCTGCACCGTGACCGCATACTGCCGGCCATCAAGCTGATTCAGGAAAGAATGGATGTTGTGAACGTCGATGTGGGTACCGATTACCGCCGGCGCGCAATGGAACAGGTGCGCATGTATCTGATGCCTATAAACGCGGAAACGCGTCAGGAACTTCAGGACAACTTCGATCGCCTGCTGGATACCGCGCCGTTGAAACCGGTGTTGGTGGTCGAGAACCGCGAGATCAAGCCCGTGGCCTTGGGCGGCAGCATCGTGTGGTTCGATTTTGCCACGCTATGCGGCGGCCCGCGCTCGCAGAACGACTACCTGGATCTGGCCAGCCGTTTTCAAACGGTGATTTTGTCGGATGTGCCGCGCATGAGTCCGCGCCATGCCTCCGAGGCGCGCCGCTTCACCTGGCTGATCGACGTGTTTTACGATCACAAGGTCAAGCTGCTGATGCAAGCCGAGTGCGAGCCTGAGGAGCTCTATACCCAGGGGCCGATGTCCAACGAATTCCATCGCACCGTATCGCGCATCTTGGAAATGCAGTCGCGCGACTACCTTGAAGCCGAGCGGCGCGAGGCTGTTACTCTATGATTTTCGCCCAGTCCCATCGCCCACAGGGGCGGGGCTTATCTGTCTGACTTGAAGCTATTTATGAATACTCGTGTATTGACCGGCATTACGACTTCCGGAACGCCGCATCTGGGCAATTATGCCGGGGCCATCCGTCCCTCCATCCAGGCCAGTATTTTGCCCGGTGTCGACGCCTTTTATTTCATGGCCGATTATCACGCGCTTATAAAGTGCGACGATCCGCAACGCATTGCACGCTCGCGGCTGGAAATCGCGTCAACCTGGATCGCGGCCGGCCTGGATCCCGAGAAAGTCACGTTTTACCGGCAGTCGGATATCCCTGAAATCCCCGAGCTGTGCTGGATGCTGACCTGCGTGACCGCCAAAGGCCTGATGAATCGCGCCCATGCCTACAAGGCTTCGGTCGATCAGAATGTGGCGCGTCAGGCCGAGCCCGACGATGGCATCACCATGGGTTTGTTTTCCTACCCCGTGCTGATGGCAGCCGATATTTTGTTGTTCAACGCGAACAAGGTGCCGGTGGGGCGCGACCAAATACAGCACCTGGAGATGACGCGCGACATCGCTCAGCGATTCAATCATCTGTATGGGCAAGGCAAAGATTTTTTTGTATTGCCCGAAGTCCAGATCGACGACGAGGTGGCGACCTTGCCGGGGCTGGACGGACGCAAGATGTCCAAGAGCTACGACAACACGATACCTCTGTTCGAGGGCGGTGCCAAAGGGCTGCGTGCGGCCGTGATGCGCATCGTGACCGATTCGCGCCAGCCCGGCGAGCCCAAAGATGCCGAAGGTTCGCACCTGTATACGCTGTATCGCGCTTTTGCCACGCCGGCCGAGTCCGCGGTCTTCCGCCGCGAGCTTGAAGACGGCTTGGGTTGGGGTGACGCCAAGCAGCGCTTGTGCGAACGTATAGAGCAGGAACTTGGATCCATGCGCGAGCGCTATGCGCAACTGATGGCAAGGCCCGACCGCATCGAAGATATTTTGCAGGCGGGCGCCGCCAAGGCGCGGCGCTTGTCGCAGCCCCTGATGGCGGCTTTGCGCGAAGCCGTCGGCCTGCGTGCCTCGGCAGTGCCTGCGCAGGCGTCTGTCGCATCCGCCAAGAAAGCCGCCGGCAAGCGTGCTCGTTTCGTCAGCCTCCGCGACGAGGGCGGCCAGTTCCGCTTCCGCCTGCTGGCGGGAGATGGCCAGGAGTTGTTCTTGTCCGCTGCCTTCGATAATCCCAAGGCGGCCGGAGCGGCCATCAAGGGCTTGCAGGGCTCGCCGGTGGACAGCCTGATCAAGCAAGAAGAGGATGGAGCCGCAGTGTATCTGGACGGCACCATCGTAGGACGCATTGATGTAGCCCGCCTGGAGCAGGTCAAGTCAGCCTTAGCGGAAATGGCGCTGGGCCAGGACTAAATCCCTAATTTAGACGCAGGGCTCGGCCCGCAGGCCGAGTTCCTTGCACAGCGCAAGGATGTCATCCATCTGCTCGCGGTACACCAGCACGACCTGCAGGTCGCTGGTGTAGCTTTGACCGAACTCGATCAGGCAATACTTGGCGTGATGCGCAAGCAGTTGCGCATCGACCCACCGATAGAAGTCCGGGATGGCCTGGAAATTGTTATTGTCATACGGATAATCGGGTAGGGCGGGCTGCTCGAACGCCTCGACAACCTGTTCATACAGTTCGTCGACGGTATCGGCCACGGCAAAATAATCTTCCAGCTCTACAAAGACGATAAATGCGCTCACGCCGTCGGGATCGTATTCGGCAACCTTGGCGGCATCAGCGCCGTAATTTTCGCGCAGGGTCTGGGCGGGCTGTTTTTGCGCCTGCACGCAGACATCGACGATACGGCCGATTTCATGTTCGTCCAGATCACCGCATGCCAGCATGCCAAGTAGTGTGGTCAGGCGCTTGGTCAGTGCATTGGAGTCGAGGGTGCAAGCCATATTCTTACCTTTTCAGCTTGGCAAAGGCGGCCGCCATGGCGCCCTGGCCCGAGGGTTCTGCGTTGCGTTGTTGTTGCGGGTTGCGTTTGCCAGCGCCCGCCGCGCCTGGGCCGCTGCGCCGTTCGTTGCCGCTGCT
>DATCYE010000400.1:0-3738 GCA_036570485.1 Pusillimonas sp.
GAAAAATTCGGTGCCGCCATCCTGGAACTGTGCTTGCAGGTAGGCGGCACGATCACCGGCGAGCACGGCGTGGGGCTAGAGAAAATCAATCAAATGTGCGTGCAGTTCACGCGTGCAGAGCTGGACTTCTTCAGCGCCCTGAAAAGTGCTTTCGATCCCTACGGATTGCTCAATCCCGAGAAAGTCATTCCAACATTGGTGCGTTGCGCCGAGTACGGCAAGATGCATGTTCATGGCGGTGAAATCCGCTTTCCCGATCTGCCTCGTTTTTAAAGGTCAAGAATGGATTTCACGCTCTCCGAACTTTCACAGCAGGTGATGGCCGCTCGCGGGGCCGAGCGCCCCGTTTACATACGTGGTGGCGGCACCAAGAATTTCTACGGCGAACCATTCGACGGCGATGCCATCCCCGACATTGCCGTGCTCGATCTTTCCGGCTATCGGGGCATTATTAACTATCAACCTTCGGAACTGGTGGTGACCGTCAAGGCGGGGACGCTGCTCAGCGATCTTGAAAAAGCCCTAGCCGAGCAGAACCAGATGCTGGCCTTTGAGCCTCCGCGCTTTGCTGCGGCATCGACCATAGGCGGTTGCGTGGCCAGTGGGCTTTCGGGCCCCAGGCGCATGGCGGCAGGCGGCGTGCGCGACTTCATCCTGGGGGCCAAGTTGCTTGATTCGTCCGGGCTTACCCTGAACTTCGGCGGCGAGGTCATGAAGAACGTCGCGGGTTACGACGTCTCGCGGCTCCTGGCTGGCTCCATGGGTATTTTCGGTGCGCTTATCGAGGTCTCCGTCAAGGTCGCACCCAAGCCCTTCCAGGAGCAAACCATTGCGATCCAGGTCGACGAGGCGGGTGCCCTGGAACGCTTCAATACATGGCGTGGTCTGCCCTTACCGATTACCGGCACTGCCTGGTTGGCGGATGCCGATACGCCCGATGGAATGCTGCATGTGCGTCTGTCGGGCAGCGAACCGGCCGTACTGAATGGCATTAAACGTCTGGGCGGCGACATACTTCCCCAGGCTGCCGCCCAGGCGTTTTGGGATAGCTTGCGCGACCAGACCCATCCCTTTTTTCTGTCGCGACCTTTATGGCGCGTGGCCGTACCGCCGCAGACCGCGCCCTTGCAAGTCGGCCCAACGCTAATCGAATGGAATGGCGGACAACGCTGGGTTTCACAGGTGGGGGCGGCCGCCGATTTTCGTGCCGCCATAGCGCGCCGGGGCGGGCATGCCACCTTGTTCCGCTTCGATTCCAGGCCGGCCAATGTACCGATATTCCATCCACTGGACCCGGGCCTGAAAAATATTAATCGGCGTCTGAAGCAAGAGCTCGATCCTGTGGGCATCTTTAATCCCAAACGCTTGTTTCCGGACTTTTGAGAGTAGATCGTGCAAACAAATTTGGCATCCTGGGCGCAAGAGTCCGATCTGGGGCAAGACGCCGACGAAATCCTACGGCGCTGCGTGCATTGCGGCTTCTGTCTGGCGACCTGTCCCACTTATCAAGTGCTAGGCGACGAGCGCGACAGCCCGCGCGGGCGCATCTATTTGATCAAGCAGGTTCTGGAAGGGGTAGAGCCCACGCTCGCGACCCAAGAGCATCTTGATCGTTGCCTGACCTGCAGAAACTGCGAGACCACCTGTCCATCGGGCGTCGAGTACGGCGCGCTGGTCGACATTGGGCGTAATCTGGTCGATCAGCGGGTCGAGCGGCCGATATCGCAGCGCATAAGTCGTGCGTTGCTGCGTAGCGTGCTCAATTCGCCCTTGTTCGGCCCGGCGCTTGGGCTGGGCCGTTTGCTGCGTCCCGTGTTGCCCACTGTACTGAAAAACAAAATTCCCACTGCCCGGCCTGCCGGTACCATCCCTACAGATGGCGCGCGTCACCCCCGTCAGGTGCTGATGCTGGCCGGCTGCGTGCAGCCCGCCATGATGCCAACCATAGACGCGGCCACCATACGCGTCCTGGATGCCTTGGGTATCGGTACCCAAGTCGTTCCCGGCGCGGGTTGCTGCGGGGCAATCAACTTTCACCTGGATGCGCAAGAAGCCGCGCTTGAGCAAATGCGTGCCAATATCGATGCGTGGCTGCCGCTGCTCGATAGCGGGCAGGCAGAAAGCATCATCATGAATGCATCGGGCTGCGGCGCCATGGTCAAAGAGTACGCGCATCACCTGCGTCACGACCCCGATTATGTCGCCAAGGCTTTGCGCCTTGTAGACAAAGTCCGCGATGTGGCCGAGATTGTTGCCCCCCATGCCGCTGAACTGAAGGCCAAACTAGATGGCTTGCCTCGCCAGACGGCATTCCATCCGCCTTGCACCTTACAACACTGGCAAGGCTTGCGCGGCGTCAGCGAACGCATGCTCGCCGACCTGGGGTTTGATCTGCAGCCGTTCAACGACTCGCATTTGTGCTGCGGCTCGGCCGGCACCTATTCGGTTACTCAGCCCGAATTGGCCAAATCGCTGCGCGATCGTAAGCTGGACGCCATACAGGCGGTGCAACCCGATTGCATCGTTTCGTCCAATATCGGGTGCATCACGCATTTGCAAAGCGGCACGGAAATTCCCGTGCGTCACTGGGTGGAAGTCGTCGATCAGGCCTTGTCCCGCGCCAGCGTTTAAAATAGCGGGATGGCTAAAACATCTGTATCGAAAGGGCGTGTCGTGGTGGGCATGTCCGGGGGGGTCGATTCCTCGGTAAGCGCGTGGCTCTTGAAAGAACAGGGCTACGACGTGCTGGGCCTGTTCATGAAGAACTGGGAAGACGACGATGACTCTGAATATTGCTCTACGCGCCAGGATTGGCTGGACGCGGTCAGCGTGGCGGATCTGATCGGCGTCGATATCGAGGCCGTGAACTTCGCGGCAGAGTATAAAGATAGGGTGTTTGCCGATTTCCTGCGCGAGTACTCCGCCGGCCGCACGCCCAACCCCGATGTCCTGTGCAATGCCGAGATCAAGTTCAAGGCCTTCCTGGATCATGCCATGTCGCTGGGGGCCGAGCATATCGCCACCGGCCATTATGCGCGCGTGCGTTGCGTTCAGACCGCCAGCGGCCCGCAGCATCAGTTGCTTAAGGCGCTGGACCTGACCAAGGATCAAAGTTACTTTCTGCACCGGCTGAATCAGCAGCAACTGGCAAAAACGTTGTTTCCCCTGGGCGAAATTCCCAAGTCCGAGGTCAGGCGCATTGCACAGTCCCTGCAATTGCCCAATGCCGCCAAAAAGGACTCGACCGGCATCTGCTTTATTGGCGAACGGCCCTTCCGCGAGTTTCTCAACCGTTACTTGCCGACCAAGCCGGGCCCCATCAAAACGCCCGAAGGCCTGGTGCTGGGGCGTCACCAGGGCCTATCGTTTTACACGCTGGGCCAACGCAAGGGTTTGGGCATAGGCGGCGTCAAAGGCAAGCAGCGCGACGACGGCACAGCAGACGCCTGGTATACCGCGCGCAAAGACATTGAAAACAATACCCTTTACGTTGTGCAGGGGCACGATCATCCCTGGCTGTTGGGTCAAAGCCTGCAGGCGCTGGATGCCAGCTGGGTGGCGGGCCATGCGCCAGAACCAGGCGAGTATTCGGCAAAAACGCGCTACAGGCAGACCGATTCCGCGTGTTCGCTGGGCGATGCCGTCGACGATGGTTTCTCTTTGTCGTTCACCGAGGACCAATGGGCGGTTACGCCAGGGCAGTCCGCCGTGCTCTATGACGGTGATGTCTGTCTGGGC
>DATCYE010000401.1:0-3115 GCA_036570485.1 Pusillimonas sp.
CCCAATCCATACCCGATGCCGATACGGTGCGCGTCCTGGTGGCGACGATGGGCTTGGCGTTCACACTGGTCAAAGTGCGCGCCAGCAGTAGCTCGACCCAACTGAACATGAAGCAGAAGAAGGCTGCCACACCTACGCCCGATTTGATCAACGGCATGAATATCGTCAGGAAAAAGCGCGGGAAACTATAGCCGTCTATATAGGCGGTTTCGTCGATCTCGCGCGGGATGCCGCTCATGAAGCCTTCCAGTATCCACACCGCCAGCGGCACGTTAAATACCAAGTGCGCCAGAGCAACCGCCCAGTAGGTATCCATCAGGCCCAAGGTGGAATACAACTGAAAGAATGGCAGCAGGAATACGGCGGGCGGCGTCATGCGGTTGGTCAGTAGCCAGAAAAACACATGCTTGTCGCCCAGAAACTGATAGCGCGAGAACGCATAGGCTGCGGGCAGGGCTACCGTGAGCGAGATGACTGTATTCAAGGCCACATAGATCAGGCTGTTGATGTAGCCGCTATACCAGGAGCTGTCGGTGAAGATGGTTATATAGTTGTCCCAGGTAAACTCCCTGGGCAGCAGGGCGAAACTGGACAATATGCCGGAGTTGGTCTTGAAGCTCATGTTGACCATCCAGTAGATGGGCAGCATCGCAAAGAGCAGGTACAGAATCAGGAATAGCGACCGCAGCCGAAAAGGCTTTTTCTTACTCATGACCAGCC
Source organism: Pusillimonas sp. (assembly GCA_036570485.1). Classification (GTDB taxonomy): domain Bacteria; phylum Pseudomonadota; class Gammaproteobacteria; order Burkholderiales; family Burkholderiaceae_B. The sequence continues at coordinate 721 of DATCYE010000401.1, forward strand.
TCCTTGTCTTGCGTTCCCACACGCAGCATCCAGTTGTACAAAATAAAGCAGAACAGCAGGATGATCAGGAAATAAATCAGCGAGAATGCGGCGGCCGGCCCAAGGTCGAACTGCCCCACCGCCTTCTGTGTCAGGTATTGGCTAAGAAAGGTTGTGGCATCGCCCGGCCCGCCGCCCGTCAGCACAAAGGGTTCGGTGTAGATCATGAAGCTATCCATGAAACGCAGCAGCACGGCTATCATCAACACCCCGCGCATCTTGGGCAACTGAATATAACGAAACACTGCGAACCGGCTGGCGCCGTCGATGCTGGCCGCCTGATAATAAGCGTCGGGAATGGATCGCAAGCCCGCAAAAGCCAGTAGCGCGACCAACGGCGTCCAGTGCCATACGTCCATCAACAAGACCGTAAACCAGGCTTGGCTTGGGTTACTGGCGTAGCTGTAGTCGATGTCCAGCATGTACAGAACCCGCCCCATAAGGCCAATATCGGTGCGTCCGAATATCTGCCAGATAGTACCCACGACGTTCCAGGGAATCAGCAGCGAAAGCGCCACCATGACCAGCACGGCCGACGATTTCCAGCCGGTGGATGGCATGGACAGGGCCAGCAGCACACCCAACGGAATCTCGATCGCCAGGACCGACATCGAGAACACCAATTGGCGCCATAAGGCCGAATGCAGTTCCTCGTCGCGCATAACGGAGGCGAACCATTCGGTACCCACAAATACCGCACGGGTCGGCGAGATAACGTCTTGCACCGAATAATTGACCACGGTCATCAGCGGAATAATCGCCGAAAACGCCACGCATAGGCATACGGGCAAAATCAGCCACCAGGCCTTCTGATTGACCGGCTTCACGTATTGACTCATGCGATGAGCTCCTCGTTCTTGTACAGGCAGGAATGCCGCCCCAGCAAGGCAAGGCCGACGGCGGCGCCAGGTTCGGGCAGGTCTTGCTCCAGACTAAGGCGTGCGCGAACCCGATGCTGCCCCACGCGCGCGGTCAGCAACTGGCCGGTGCCGACGTCCTGCACTTTTTCGACCTGAGCCAGAACCGCACCGGGCTGGCGCGGGTCGGACACATAGGTGTATTCGGGTCGCAAGCCCAAGGTGAATTCGCCATCGGGAAGCTGCATTTCAGGCGGCGGCTGGGTAGCCTGACCGGCAAGCACGACGCGGCCACCCGTGCAAGACAAAGGCAGCAGATTCATGCCGGGAGAACCAATAAAATGCCCTACGAAAGTGTGCGCCGGGCGCTCGAACAGTTCTTCGGGGGTACCCTCTTGCACGACACGGCCGCGCGACATGACCATGATGCGTTCGGCAAAGGTCAGTGCTTCGACCTGATCGTGCGTGACGTAAATAAGAGTGAGCTTCAGTTCATTGTGTATTTGCTTGAGCTTGCGGCGCAACTGCCATTTAAGATGCGGATCGATGACTGTCAGCGGCTCGTCGAACAAGACAGCCGACACGTCGTCACGCACCAGCCCCCTGCCCAGCGATATCTTCTGCTTGGCATCGGCCGCAAGACCGGCCGCGCGCTGATTAAGCTGATGGCTCATTTCCAGCATCTCGGCTATTTGCCCCACACGCTCTTTAATGCGAGCAGCCGGCACTTTGCGGTTGCGTAAAGGAAACGCCAGGTTCTCGCCCACCGTCATGGTGTCGTAGATAACGGGAAATTGAAACACCTGCGCGATGTTGCGCTCTTGCGGCGTAGCGACTGTTTTATCCACGCCATCGAAAAACACGCTGCCCTGCGACGGTGTGAGCAAACCGGAAATAATGTTCAGCATGGTGGTCTTGCCGCAGCCCGAAGGCCCCAGCAAGGCATAGGCACCGCCATCCTGGAAGGTCATTTTCAAGGGCAAGAGCGCGTAATCTTCGTCGCTTTTAGGATTGGCTTTATACGCGTGCGACAGGTCCAGGTCGATACGGGCCATCAGAAGCTCCTTGCGCTGAGCGGAGCCAGCAGCAGGTCGCCGGCCGCATCGAAAACAAACACGGCCGAGGGGGCAAAATACAGAGTCTGCGCAGCGCCCAATGTGAAATGATGCACTCCGGCCACCTGTGCCACCAGATCGCCGATATCGCTGCTTAAATGCACATAGGTATCCGAGCCGGATATTTCGGCCAGCAGCACTTTGCCATGCAAAGACAAGTCGCCGTCCCGCTCTTGCAAGCGCAGAGAGCTGGCGCGCAGGCCGACCGTAAGGTCTTGCTCCGAGCCGGCCGCCGCATCGGACAGCGCCAGGGGCAGCAAGACGGACCTGGGCAACTGCACCCCTCCGGGAACGCGAAAGGCCTTGAAAAAATTCATGGGTGGGTCGCTGAAGGCGCGCGCCACCCGCAAGGACTTGGGCTGCTGAAAAACCTGGGCCGTGGGG